>JACCYU010000026.1 GCA_013696315.1 Gammaproteobacteria bacterium
GCATACGGGTGGAATCCGAGTTCCAGTAGAGCACGTCGAAAGCCGGCGGCGTTTCACCCAGCAGATAGTTTTGCACCCAATGGTTCCAGATCAGGCCATTGGACCGCAGGGTGCGAAACGACATCACCATGTCGTTGCCGTCGAGAAAGCCATGGTGCGCCATCAGATCATCGAGCGCATCCAGGCTGTTTTTATCGATAAACACGGCCATTTCGCCGGGTTCCGAGAAATCCACGAGCGTCGTCAGCATGGTCACATGCGCCACGGGCGACTGGCTCTTGCGATCCGGCTCGCGTTCAAGCCACGCCGCCAGCGCGGACACTAGCGTGCCGCCGATACAGTAGCCGGTGAGGTGCACCTGTTGAGCGCCGCAGATGTCGCGCGCCGCGTTAACCGACGCCAGCACGCCCTTAAGCATGTAGTCCTCGAAAGTCGTGTCGCGCATGTCGGCGCCGGGATTTTTCCAGCTAGTCACGAACACCGTAAAGCCCTGCCCCACCAGATGGCGCACCAGGCTATACCGCTGGTTGAGATCGAGGATGTAATACTTGTTGATCCAGGGTGCGACGATCACGATCGGAACGCTCTTCACCTTGTCCGTGGCGGGCGCGTACTGGATCAGCTCGACCAGTTCATTGCGGAAGACTACCGCGCCTGGCGTGGTCGCGAGATTGACGCCGACTTCGAAGGCGCTCTCGTCCACCATGCTGATCTTGCCGGCGGCGACGTCGCCCAGGAAATTGCGCCATCCGTCGAAGCAGCTTTTTCCACCGGTGTTGATGGCGCGCATGACGGCTTCGGGGTTCGTCCAGAAAAAATTGGTCGGCGCCATGCCGTTCAATAGTTCACTCGTCCAGAAGGCTGCCTTGCGTCTTGTTTTGTATGTCAGCTTCGGGGCTTTGTAGATTGCCTCCTCCATCCATTGCGAGTAGAGCAGATAGCCTTCCTTGAGCGTGCCAAGATAGAGGCTCTTGGTCCACAACGGGTGTTTGAAGCGCTCGTCGTAAGCCACCGGCGACACCAGGTCTTTGCCATTCTGCATCCCTGCCCTCCCCTGCCAGGTAGCGAGCGGCACGGAACGCGCACCGAGTCGTAACAACTCGTCTTGCAGCAGAAACGGATGCGCCCACCAGGCCTTTTGCACTTTCCCGCAGGCGGCGATGATTCCGAATGGGTCGAAAGGCTTGTACATGAGCAGTTCCCTCTAGTTGCTGGCGCGGATGCGAGTCCAAATACAACGGCGGGTTGCGATCGCGCAACAATGGAATAAGCCTGTACGATAGCCGTTACTGGCGTGTCGTGGCAACCCATTGTTGATCGCACGGTTGATCGTGCGCCTGAATCGAGTCAGGTCGCCTCTTCCAAACGCGCCAGGATGGCCTCTTTCAACGCTCGTTTCTGCACTTTCTGGCTGACGGTGCGCGGCAGTGACTCCAGGAAATGGATGCTGCGGGGTATTTTGTACTTGGCCAGATGCTGGCGGCAATGGGCAAGAATTTCGTCTTCCGTCGCTTGCTGGCCGGCTTTTATAACAATGGCCGCCGCCCCGACCTCGCCCCACTTCTCGTGGGGCACACCCACGACGGCGACCTCGGCAATCCCGGCATGACGAATCAAAACCGCTTCGACCTCTGCCGGGTAGACGTTCTCTCCGCCGCTGATATACATATCCTTCATGCGATCGACCACGTAGCAGTAGCCTTCCGCGTCGAATCTCGCGATATCGCCGGTGTGAAACCACCCGTCGCGGATCGACTGCTTTGACAGCTGCGGATTATTCCAGTAACCGTCGCACATGCTGGGCGTTCTCAAGATAAGCTCTCCCGCCACGTCCGGCGCGACGTCGTTGCCATGTTCATCGACAATGCGAGCCTCCATCGCGAAATTGGGATGACCTATCGACCCGATCTTCCGCTCCGCATCGTGTGCGTCCAGACAGAAGCAATTCACGCCGACCTCCGTCAGCCCGAAGCCTTGTTTGAGTAGCAGCCCGCGCGCGGTAAGCCGCTTTATCAGTGGCAATGGACACGGCGCGCCGCCGCTGATGATCCAGCGCAACGAACTCAGGTCCGCCGTTTCGAACAGCTTTGAGTCCGCCATCATCAGATACTGCGTGGGCACGGCAAAAAAAGCGGTGATCTTTTCCTGCTCGATGATCTTCAGAACTTCGTCCGGATTCCATTGACGCATGATGACCACGGTGGCGCCGAGCAGGATCGCGGGCGTGGTGTATACGTTCAACCCGCCCGTGTAGAACATCGGCGTGTGCACCAGCACCCGGTCGTTCCCGTTCAGGTCGCGCGTGGCGAAATTGATCGCATTGAAAAACTGCATGCGGTGCGGCAGCACCACGCCTTTGGGTTTGCCCGTGGTGCCGGAGGTATACAGCAACATCTGCGGCGCGTGCTGATCGACCGGAATGGGTTTACCACGCGTGGAGGATTGTTCTGTTAACAGGTTTTCCCAGTCGAGTTCGTCCTCGGCCAGGCTCCCTCGCAGCTTGATGATGCCCGAAAACTTTAAATCTGATCTCAGCGCCGCGACCGTTGCGGCAAACTCATCCGCGTAAACAAGCAGCGTGGGCGCGCAATCCTCGATGATAGGCACAAGATCCGCAGCCGGCAGCTTGTGGTTCAGCGGCACGAAGATGGCGCCCAGTTTGGTGGCGGCGATGAGCGTAAACAGTATTTCGACCGAGCTCGGTGCGATGATCGCGATGCGGTCGCCGGGTCGCAGCCCTAAGGCTTCAAACGCGTTCGCCGCGCGATTTGCCCATTCGTTGAACTCACGATAGGTAAAACGCCGCCCGCTGTCGGTTTCGACCAGCGCCACCTTGTCCGGCGTAAACATGGCATGTTTCGCGACCCAGTCGTACACCTTGTTCATTTCGAGATTTTGAATCTGCGTGCGGGATGGCATCGAGGGTCTCCAGGTCTATTGCCGCTGGGTATTATGGAGTGGGCGGTGCGCGTATGGGAGACGGCGCGTCGATAGGGTGACAAATCGTAGATTGCCGATCCTTCGGCGATAGCACGTCGGCAAAGAGTTGCCAAGCTACAGATGATACCCCTGCGCCCGCCAGACGGTTACGCTTTGCGTCTGACGCCAGTTTCTTGCGCCCCCACCGATCGCGCCGCTTGTCGTGCGGCCGGGGCGACACCGCGGTTTGCCGGTAGCAGCGGCTCGGCCTTGTGGATGGCGGCACCTTGCACGTATTGCACGCCGATCTCCCGCACGATATTCAGCAAGTGGTCATTCTCGACATACTCGGCCACGGTGTCCGCGCCCATCACCCGCGCGATGCGGCAAATAGAGTCCACCACGGCGTAATCCACCGGATCGTCCGCCATGCCCCTGATAAACGCCCCATCGATCTTGAGCATGTCAACCGGCAGGCCTTTCAGATGACTGAACGAGGAAAGACCGCTGCCGAAATCATCCAGCGCGAACGCGCAACCCTTCGTCTTGATGGCGTCTACAAAGCGCATGGCCTGGTCAAAATTGGTGATCGCGGCGGTTTCCGTAAGCTCGAAACAGATGCTCTCGGGCGGTAGCGCAAAGCGCTCGAACTGTTCCCTGATAAAATCTAGAAAGCGCATGTCGCCGATGCTGATGCCAGAAACATTGATGGACCACAATGGTAGCGGTGTACCATGATCCTCGATGCGCGTGGTTTGTTGGCGCAAGTGCTCGAACACGGTTTTGATGACCCAGCAATCGATAGCCGTGATCGCGCTATAGCGTTCGGCCGCCAGAATAAAGTCCAGCGGGCTTATGATCCCGCCGTGCGTGTCGCGCATGCGCAGCAGCACCTCAAAGCGTTCGCCGCCGACATGGTGAGCGGGGTCGAGTGGCGCGATCCGCTGAAAAAACAGGCAAAAACGGTCTTCATCCATGGCGCTGTGAACGTCGGAGACCCAGTCCATCGCGCGCTTGCGGCTCAACACGTCAACATCGTCGCGTTGGAATAGCTGTACGCGATCACCACCCTTTTCCTTGGCTAGATAGCAGGCGGAATCCGCGGCGCACAGCATGTTCTTCAGCCCGCGGCTTTGCGCCGTGACCGGCACCAGCCCGATGCTGACACCCACGCTGAGCAATCCGCGCGGCGAGCTGTAGCGATAATCCTCGACTGCTTGTAACAACGACTCGGCGAATGCCCGTGCCTCCTCCAGGGAGCGGCGCTCCAGCAGCGCGCCAAACTCGTCCCCGCCCAGCCGAGCGAGGGTATCGCACTTGTTCATCCTGCTCAGCAACAGGCTGGAGATCTGGCGCAAGAACTCGTCGCCGGCCAGATGCCCGCAACGATCGTTCACGAGCTTGAAATGGTCGAGATCGAGAAACAGCAGAGCGTGCTGCTCGCCGGTCGCCTTGGCGCTCGCCAGCAGGTGCTCGGCCTTGCGTTCGAACTCGCGCCGATTCAGCAGAGCGGTAAGCGCATCATGGCCGGCCTGATGCGCAAGCTCGCGGACCAGCGTCCGTGTCGCGGTAACATCACGAAAAATAACCAGCGCGCCGTCCTTTACGCCGCCCGTGGCGCGGATAGGCGCGACCGAGGCATCGATTGGGTATTGCGCGCCTAGCGAGGACATCAACATGATATTGTCAGGCAGGCTCGCCGTATCGCCGGTTGCCGCAACTTCAGCCAGCGGTATTTCCACGGCTCTGCGAGTCTCTTCATAGAAGATATTGCATACAGTCGTGAACGGCAGGCCCTTGGCCTCGATTTTGCTCCAGCCGGTAAGCTGTGCCGCCATGCGGTTGAGAAAGATGACGTCGCCCCGCTTATCGATCGCTATGACCGCATCACCAATCGCTTCCAGGGTGACATCGGCCAGTTCCTTTTCATGGAAAAGCGCTTCCTGGATTTCTCTGCGCTCGGTGACATCGTTCATAATGCAGATGAACGACGGACCCTGCTCCGTGCGGCAAAGCTGTACGCGCACGTCCACCGGGTAGCGGGTGCCGTTCTTGCGCTGATGGACGGTTTCCAGAACCACTACCGCGTTGCGGCCGGACCGCAGCGGCTCAAGCAGTCTGGCGTATTCCCGCACGGTAAATTCGGGTTTGACGTCCGCTACAGTGAGCCGTTTGAGCTCCTCCAGCGAATACTGCAGGTTGCGGCATGCGCCCGCGTTGGCGTAAGTGAACCGCAAAGTGTTCGCATCGAAGATATAGATTTCGTTGAAGGACTGATCCAGAATCATTCCTACGCGCGCCGCCCGCGCCCGCTCGGCTCTTGCGGCTCCGAAAAGGGAAGTTAAAGACTTCATGGGTCTTGTGCACCCCGCGTCACATTTTCATGAACTGATGCTCACGCGACGATACTCCTGTGACAAGACTTAAGCGAAAGGTATTCCCCGTAATTTACGTGGCGCCTGGACGCCTCCGGGTCAGCGAGAACCATGTCACGCAGGAGCCTGATTTCACGCCTCACATTGACCACATTCTGCCGCGGATGTCTGTACGGTATCGCACATAAGCATTATATCGCGCGTGTATCTTGAATCCCATCGTTATAGTCGACCGGGCAGGACTGGAGCGTCGTGACCCCGATTTCAATTTCCGCCAGGCCGGAATAAAGAGCACTCATAGTCGCGAGCAGCGAATATGACCGATTCCCACGAAATCGCCGAAATTGTCGCACGCGCCTTGGCCGAAGATGTCGGCACGGGCGATCTTTCCGCCGCGCTGATTCCGGCTGATGCAACCGCAAACGCTCGCGTTATCAGTCGGGAGCCTGCCGTCATCTGCGGGATGGCCTGGGTCGAAGAAGTGTTCCGGCAACTGGATGCGCGCGTGACGATTGCCTGGAAAATACTGGAAGGTCAAAAGGTCGCGGCCGATCACGAGATCTGCGCACTGCGTGGACCCACGCGCGCGCTGCTGACCGGCGAGCGCACAGCGCTGAATTTCCTGCAGTCCTTGTCGGCGACGGCGACGGCCGCAAACCGCTACGTGCAAGCCATCGAAGGCACCGGCGCCGTAATTCTCGACACTCGCAAGACCCTGCCCGGACTGCGCGCCGCGCAAAAATACGCCGTCGCTCGTGGGGGCGGCAGAAATCATCGCATGGGTTTGTTCGACGCTATCCTGATAAAGGAAAACCACATCGCGGCCGCCGGTTCGTTGCAGGCGGTGGTGCGCGCCGCGCGTGCCCGGCACGCGCACGTCCGCGTTGAGGTCGAAGTCGAAACCCTCGCGCAGATCGAAGACGCTTTAGCCGCCGGCGCGGACATGATTCTGCTCGATAATTTTTCGCTGAAAGAACTACGCCTGGCCGTGAAGCTCACCGCTCACCGCGCGCCCTTGGAGGCGTCCGGCGGCGTAAACCTGGAAACCGTGCGCGCTATCGCGGAATCCGGCGTCGATTACATCTCGGTGGGAGCACTGACGAAAGACATCGCGGCTGTGGACCTGTCGATGCGCGTTGAGATTAATGAGGCTTCGACATAGTGGGCAAAGGCGTTGACGGCGACATTTTCAGAAGCTCGTTAACGGTCGGGCAAAGCGGTTCTCGCGATAACGATTCGCCAGCCGCCGTAGACGATCAAGGCGGATTCTCCGGCAGTCTCGCCACAATCCGCGCCCAATCGATGCTGATCATGGGCACGGCATTCGAGGTCAGAGTGCCTTCAAACTCAGAAATGGCCGGGCGACTGTAACCGCCATTCGCCCACGAATACACCGTCACGATGCGATCCGCGGGATGCACCAGCCAGTATTCCTTCACCCCGTGGCGCTCGTAAGCCGCGAGTTTGACGGTCTGATCGTGCGCGGCGGTCGAGGGCGAGAGCACCTCGATTACGATGTCCGGTGCGCCGCGGCAACCGTATGTATCGAGCTTGTCCGGATCGCACACCACGACAATGTCGGGCTGTACGGCGGTGAGAACATCGTCGTCCGACTCAATGCCGTCCGGGAGGCGCACGTCGAAGGGAGCGACGTTCACCTCGCACGGTGAATCCTCCAATGCGCCGGCGATCTGACGCGCCATTTCAAGCATCACACGCTGGTGTATCCGCACAGGCGGCGCCATGGCGTAGGCCATGCCGTCGATCAACTCATAGCGCACGTCTTCCGGCCAGGTTCGGTATTCGCGGTACGTATGGCGTTGCGCATCACGCAGCGGCAGTCCCATGGTCACCTCACTTGCGTCATTTTGGTTAGCATAGCATGGCCCGTTTAGCCAACTCGACGTCGCGGGACTCACGGGCGGCGACCCGTGACACCCATGAGGAATGATCAGATGAGTACAAGGCTACATCGTGGCATCTCGACGGCCGTGCTGCTCGCGGCAACGATTGCCTGCGTCGCCTGCGGGGGCGGCGGTAACGGACAAAGTACAGTTGGCGGAGGCAGCGGGAATCCCGGTCAGGTCGAAGTGCGCCTGCAACGCGCCTATCCCAATCTCATCTTCGATACGCCGGTGGCATTGCTGCAGGCGCCTGGTAACGGCTCGTACTGGTACCTGGTCGAGCGTCTCGGCGTCATCAAGCGTTTCGATGTCGCCGACAACCGCACCGCGCTCAGCACAGTCGTCGCGGCGGTAGAGGTCGACGCCAGCGGTGAAGGCGGGTTGCTGGGCTTTGCGTTGCATCCGGATTTTGAGCTCAATGGCGAGGCGTTTCTCTCATACACCGTCACCGGGCCGAACGCGCAGATCCCGCTGGTGTCGCGCATCTCGCGCATTACCAGCACGGACGGCGGCCGCACGTTCGATCCGGCGAGCGAAGAGATCCTGTTGACCCTCGAGCAGCCGTTCACCAATCATAATGGCGGGCATATCGTGTTCGGGCCGGAAGGCTTTTTGTATATCGGGTTCGGGGACGGCGGCGGTGGCGGCGATCCGCTGAACAACGCGCAGAACCCGGACAATCTGTTCGGCGCCCTGCTGCGCGTCGATGTGGACAGCGGCGAACCGTATGGCACACCGACCGATAATCCGTTCGCAAACGGCGGCGGCGCGCCCGAAATTTACGCGTACGGTCTGCGCAATCCGTGGCGCTTCAGTTTCGATCGCGCGGATGACCGGTTATGGCTCGGGGATGTGGGCCAGGGCGAGCGCGAAGAGGTCGATATCATCGAACGCGGCGGCAACTACGGCTGGCGCTGCTACGAGGCGAGCCTGGTTTTCGATTCGACCGGTTGCGCCGCGCGCGGACAGTACGTCTTTCCGGTCGCGGAATACGGCCACGACGAAGGTCAGTCGATCACCGGCGGCTTCGTCTATCGCGGCAACGCGATCCCTGCTTTGCAGGGCGTTTATGTATTCGGCGATTTTATTTCCGGCACGATCTGGGGGCTGTTTCCGCGCGCGAGCGGCGGGTATCAACGCCGTGTGCTCGTGAATAGCCAACTCGGCATCGTCTCGTTCGCGCAAGACATGAACGGCGAATTGTATGTGGTTGATTTCTTAGGCGGCGGCCTGCGACGGCTGGTGGCGGACTGACCATAGCAACAACGGCATCGACAGTAACAACGGCATCGACGCGCCGGGTTCGGCACGTCATTCAGCGCGAGTCCGCCCGCTCGCCTTTCAAGCTACGCACATGACCTAGCGCGTCCCTGCGCCGCGTCATGTGCCTGCTGCCTGATTCCGCAAATGCGGAACTTAAGCGTTGGCGCCGCTGCGCTTGATTGTTCCGTTGACACCGCGCGGAAAGAAGCCGCCTCTACCGGCCGCCTCCGGCGTCAGATACACGATGTTTAGCACCTGCTCGGCGCTGCGGCTGAAGGCAAGCCCGTTTTCGTCGGTGGGAACGATATTGGCATTGCCCCGGTCGTTGGTGATGCCCTGATCGAGATCGTCCGGGCCGTCCAGCGAGTCGCGCGCATCCGAGATCGCAATCGACGGCGCATCGAGCCCCAGCGACAGCAACACGGTACGCACGTTGGCCGCGTGATAGGCCTCGACGGCGAGCAGTCCGGCGGCGGCTTCGAGAATATCCTTGTTTTTCAGCAGCGGCGCCGCGCCCTTGTAGGCCGTCACGCCGACATCCTCGAAGATATATGCGCCGAGCAGAAAGCTTTGCTCGTCGGCGAACGGGTCGAAAGTGTTCCCCAGGCCGGCCGCCTGCGCCGCTGCGTTGAAGCTTTTTTTGAGATCGATCTGCGGACGCGCAACCGCACTCGAACCCAGCGCGGTGCGCAGGAACCTGACGTGTGCTTCCTCGTCGCGCGCGATCTCTCTGGCGTATTGCCGGATTACCGGCGTGGCGAACGATACCTGGCCGCCACCGATGACGTTACCGCGTCGGCCCGTGCCGGTGGTGACCTCATCGGCGAGTCCGCGGCCGAATGCGGCACGAACGTAGTATTCTGCTTCCAGATACTCCAGATTCAGCGCGAAATTAAGCACGGCGCCGTCTATACCCTTTAGCCCGCCGCCGCCGCTGTCCATGCGCGCTTCGGCCACCCTGGGAAGAAATCCGGCCGAGCCCAGCAGGCCCAGACCGCCGAGCCCCACGCCCATAATGCCGGCCTGCCCTAGAAAGCGGCGGCGTTCGGCCCGTTTGCTGACCAGTTTCTCCAAAGGATTTACGATTTTCGAGCCTTCGTCATTCATAGTTTTACTCCTGATAGGATAAATATCCCGCAATCTGAGGGATCGAGATAGAGAGCATGCCCTGGCGCATGTTGCCTCGGCACCGGACGCAAGCGACAAGTGTTACACGCTAACCCTGCGCCATCCGTGTTTGCCGTTGCGCGTTTTGCAACGCGTGACAGGAAACCTATTCGGTAGACATATCGATTGCTTAGCGTGTGCGAATCGAAACAGGTCAATCTACGAGAACACTCTAGTCCTTACGTACGTCACGCTCAGACAGATGCGTTTTACGCATAAGCCGGGCAGGTTCATGAAAAATTCATGAAGTTGAAAATTTTATCACGGTCTGGAATATTTTCCCACGCCGACTACAACCGCATTTTACTAGTCTGATGTCACGGCGCAACCCGCGCGCGACCGGGCATGGATAAGGATTGGGAGAATGCCCGCATGTCGCACGCCTAAGCGACTGACGTCACGTGATTTTTGCGGCGTGCTTTTTAACCTCATCCCACAGCGCATCGAGTTCGGCCAGGGTGCAGCCCTCGGGGCGGCGATTCTGCTCCGCGAGGCGCGCCTCGATGGCCTTGAAGCGACGCTCGAATTTGCGGTTGGCGACGCGCAGCGCGCGCTCGGGATCGATCTCGGCCCGCCGCGCGACATTGACCACGCAGAACAGCAAATCGCCGATTTCCTCCTCGATGCGGATGGGCGAAGTATCATCGGTCAGCACCTCGCGCACTTCCGCAATTTCCTCGTCGATCTTGGCAAAGATATCCGCGCGATCGGGCCAGTCGAAGCCGACGTTCGCGGCGCGTTTCTGGAGCTTGCGCGCCCGCGTCAGCGCGGGCAATGCGGCGGTCACGCCGCCGAGCGCGCTTTGCTGTTTACCCCCACCCGCGCGTTCGCGTGCTTTTTCCGCTTCCCAGGCAGTCTCTCGCGCCTGCTCGCTCGCATAGTGCGTATCGCCGAACACGTGCGGATGACGGCGCACCAGCTTGTCGCCCGCGGCCTGGGCCAGACGATCGAAACTGAACAGGTTCTGCTCGTACGCCAGCTGCGCGTGATAGATAACCTGCAACAGCAGATCGCCCAGTTCGTCCCTGATAGCGTCCGCGTCGCCCCGTTCGATCGCCTCGACGAGTTCATACGTCTCTTCCAGGGTGTGCAGTGCGATGCTGGCGAAGGTCTGGCGCAGATCCCAGGGGCAGCCAACTTCAGGATCACGCAGCTGCGAGACGATGACCATCAGGCGCGCGACGTTATCCATGATTGTTTACGAATGGGCCCATCAAAGTCGGGGGTGCATCAAAATCGGATCAGAAATTCAGCCGCAGGCCAATGTGAATGTTGTCGTCCAGTTCGGCGTCGTCGTCATTGTCGAGATCGACCTCCAGCTTGCGATAGCCGATAAATCCGGAGGTGCGCGGAATGAACTCGATCTCGAAACGTGTATTGAAGTCCAGCATATTGTCGCCCTCGCCGGTGGTGGTGATACCCGGCGCGTAAAACGCCTCGGCGGAAACGTGCATGGGAATATTGGCGGGAATGGTGTAGACCGCACGCCCGCCCAGCGCGCCCGCGGCGACGGTCTCGTCCGCGTCGTCCAGCGAAAACGCATACGCCTTGACGCCGGCGCCGAAGCTGAACGGCAACTGGCCGGGCGGCTGACCGTACGCCATCACCCCGCCATTGAGCATCACGTCGCTGTCTTCGTTGTAGAATATCGCCGCCATCGCGTCGTTGTTGGAGGTGCCAAGTGGCTTGGCGTAGCCGATCTGTGCGGCGCGCTCGCTCAGGAAAGCTTCGAGCTGGTCGGCGTGGGCAGCGCCAGCCGCGCCTAGCGCGCCTGTACCGACAGCCAGGAACAGTGGGAACAATGGCCTGTAATGCATCACAATCTCTCTCTTCCGGCGAATTAATAAGGATGACGACATGGCCGCGAAGTCTAACATGCAGGGCTAACATGTCTAACGATCGACCTTACGCGGCCGCGCCATCAAACCGAGTTCGTGTCAATACCGCGATTGCCTTCGACAAGTAAATCGGGCACAGAACCGCGCCCGTTTATAGTGCGCGGTCTCAACGGCGATATCCGACGAGCGTGTCTGTTACCATTGACCCCCATTGTGAGTAGCCGAGATGCGTTCGCGCGATGCGCGCGCGGTACGCTGAACACCGCGCAGGTAAACGACATTCCCACAAACATTTCAGACCGATTGGCGGCGACGTATTCCAGGATGCCCAGACCCGGATCTCTTGACCTGAAGGAGCTGCTTCGCTGCGGTTACGGCGAAATGTTCGGTCCAGGCAACGCGCAGCTTCCTATCCCCAACATGTTGATGATGGACCGTATCGTCAGGATCGCGGATCACGGCGGGACTCATGACAAGGGCGAAATTATCGCGGAACTGGATATTCATCCGGACCTCTGGTTCTTCGCCTGTCATTTCCCGGGTGACCCGGTAATGCCGGGCTGTCTGGGTCTGGACGCCATGTGGCAACTGGTCGGTTTTTTTCTGGCCTGGCTGGGCAACCCAGGACGCGGCCGCGCGCTTGGCGTGGACGAAGTCAAATTTTCCGGACAAGTACGGCCCACCGCGCACAAGGTGACGTATCACATCGACATCAAGCGCCTAATCACGCGCCGGCTGGTGATGGGCATCGCCGACGGCACGATGGCGGTGGACGGGCGTGAGATTTACGCGGCCAAGGATCTGCGGGTAGGCTTGTTCACGTCAACGGAAGGCTTTTAAAGCGAGGCGGCCGACAATTAGCCCGCGCAGTAGGGTGCGCAGTAGGGTGCGCAGTGCGCACCGTGCGATACTTCGTCCCGCTACGCAAGACTCTTGGCCGCGACCTCGAACACATCCCGTGAAACCTTCTCGCGGCCTGCGATCATTTCGAGCTCGGCTTTCTGCAGCGCGCGGCGACCTGGCTCGTATTTTTGCCAGCGACTGAAACTTTTCACCAGCCGCGCGGCCATCTGTGGATTGAGCGCGTCCAGCCGCAGGATCTGCTCGCTCAAATAACGATAGCCCGCCCCCGAAGGCGCGTGAAAAATCGCCGGATTGCGCTGCGCGAAACTGCCGATCAGCGCACGCACGCGATTGGGATTGCGGATCGAAAACAGCGGATGATCCAGCAGCTCCGCTACTTTTTGCAAGGTCTCCGGCCGCACGCAACTCGCGTGCAGCGCGAACCATTTGTCCATCACCAGCGGATCCTGGCGCCAACGACCATGAAACACCTGCAGCGCCTGCTCGCGTCTGGCGCCGCCGGTATCGTTCAAGGCGCGTAGCGCGCCCATCGCGTCGGTCATGTTGCGGGCGGCCGCGAATTGATCGAACGCCCATTGCGCGTAATCGTCTTTCTCCAGCGTGTTGAGATAATTGAGACAAAGATCGCGCAATCCGCGCCGCGCGGCCGCGACGGCGTCGTAGGCGTAATCACTGGCCGAGGTCGCGCGAGCACGATATGCCGCCACCAGTTGTGGTTCAAGCGCCGTTGCGATTGCCCGACGCATAAATTCGCGCGCGACGTGGATCGAATCGGTCTCGATTTCCTCCACCTGTTCGGCAAGATAGCCTTCGTCCGGCAGGGTCAGCGCTTCGGCGACAAGCCCGTCGTTCAGCGCCCTGTCTTCGAGCGTATGCGCGAACGCATCGATCAGCGCGGGAGTCAGGGTCAGCGGCCGCCCGGCGCGTTGATCCGCGATGAGTTCCAGACCCAATCGTGTGGCGAGGCGCTGCCCGGCCTCCCAGCGATTGAATGGATCGCTGTCGTGCGCGGCCAGAAATGCGAGTTCCGTATCGTCATACTCAAAGCGGAGATTCACCGGCGCCGAGAAGTCGCGCAACAGCGAGGGCGTGGGGCGCGCCGGCAGGTCGATAAATTCGAACTCGTGCGCGTCCTCGGTCAACTCCAGCACGCGTGAAGTGCCTTGAACCTTAGTTTCGCCGGCCAGTCGCAGCGGGAGGTCGTCGCCGTCGGGGCCGACCAGTGCGACGGCAAGCGGAATGTGAAGCGGCAACCCATCGGGCTGACTTTGCGTGCCGGACAAGCGTTGCTCAACATGCAGCCGATAACGCCGCGCCTGCCCGTCCCAGGCGCCCGCCACAAGTACCTGCGGCGTGCCGGCCTGATCGTACCAGCGCGTGAACTGCGTGAAGTCGCGCCCATTTGCATCACCCATGGCGGCGGCGAAATCGTCCGTGGTCGCGGCCTGGCCGTCGTGCCGTTCGAGATATAGTTTGAGCCCCCGGCGAAAACCGTCGCGTCCCAGCAGAGTGTGGT
>JACCYU010000027.1 GCA_013696315.1 Gammaproteobacteria bacterium
TTGCCGATGTTGTGAATAATCCCCATCCCAAATAATTCACAATCATTTTCTAGTAAATAGTGTGAATTAATTCCAGAGAGATTTTCTTACACGTACAAATAAAGCCATGTTCCGGGCTGTTCCGGAGCGGACATATCGGAGAACCGAGCATGGCTGAGCAATCCCCTACAGCGCCGATCATTCTTAGGCGCAAGCAAGTTGAACGTCGCACCGGCCTTAGTCGCAGCACCCTATACCAGAAGATATCTCAAGGTACATTCCCAGCGCCGATCCGGTTGAGTTCACAGGCGGTCGGTTGGTTGTCGCATGAGATTGACGAATGGATCGAGCAGCGCATCCGGGTCAGCCGGTCATCGGCATATGGGGAGGCGCGATGAGTACCCTAAAGGCCCGTAAACGTCGCACGCTCGCTCACGCTGGCGCTCGCATCATCATTCAAGGTGCGGTCGTGATGCGCCAACCCCCGGGTGTGTCAGTCGATGCACGATCGCCGGAGGCGCCTAACTTGATGTCGCTGTATGTTGGCGACGGCTGGATTCATGCGCTGGCCGCCGCGTTGCAAGACCTGGAGCGATACGGCGCGGCCGAGCCGATGCTGATACTGCCGGGTGGCCATGATCCCGTCGCATTTCGCTGGCCCGTCTCTGGTCGCCATGTTGCAATCTATGGATGCCTGGATACGCCACGCCTGCGTCGACTTATGGCCGCCCTGCTGCGCGACGGGGCGGTGGTGATTGCCGGACTGGATGCGTACGGCAATCTGCATACCGCCTGCGATCGTATAGTGCGGGAGGCCGCGTGAACGACGACAACAGTTATCAGCATCATTCGCGCGCCGATCTATTGGACGCGCTGGATCGTGAGACGGTGCCGGCCGAGGCAGAGACTGCGCCGCAATCCACTGACGCGCCTGCGCCGATCGCAATGGCCGATCCCGCACCTACGCGCGCGGGCAAATCGCAGTCCACCCTACTAATCGAGCTTTCTGCGAGCGCCGAGCTATTCCACGACGCTGACGGCAAGGGCTACGCCACCATCGACATCGACAACCATGGCGAGACCTGGCCGATACGGTCCAAAGGATTCCGCGATTGGCTGGCGCGGATGTTCTATTTCGCCGAACAACAATCGGCGAATGCGTCCGCGATGACAGACGCGCTCATGACCATCGAGGGCCGGGCGCGTTATGACCACGACGAACGATCCGTACATCTGCGCGTCGCTGAGCATGATGACCGCATTTGCATCGATCTATGCGATCGTCATTGGCGAGCAATCCAGATTGGCGCAGACGGCTGGAAAGTCCTGGACGAACCGCCCGTCAAGTTCGTTCGAGCCCGTGGAATGCAGGCGTTACCCGTTCCTACGCGCGGCGAGACCAGCCTGTTATGGAGATTCCTGAACGTCAAAAACGCCGGCGACAAACGCCTGGTGTTGGCGTGGCTGTTGGCCGCGATGAGACCGACGGGGCCGTATCCGGTGCTGGCGCTCCAGGGCGAACAGGGCACGGCGAAGTCCACCGTCGAGAAGGTCTTGCGCGCGCTGATCGATCCGTCGGCCGTCATGTTGCGCACGATGCCGCGCGACGAAAGAGACCTAATGATCGCGGCGCGCAACGGCTGGGTTATCGCCCTGGATAACTTGTCGGGCTTGTCGCCGTGGTTATCCGATGCACTCTGCCGACTTGCCACCGGCGGAGGATTCGCGACCAGGGAACTCTATTCAGACGCGGACGAATTACTAATCGATGCGCAGCGGCCTATTGTACTGAACGGCATCGATGACATCGCCACGCGGCAGGACCTAATCGACCGCAGCATCATCATCAATCTGGAGCCGATCCAGGACGAGAACCGCAAAGCCGAGGGCGAGTTCTGGCGCGAGTTCAACGCGGCGCGCCCGGCGATTCTGGGTGGCTTGCTGGATCAGATCGGCCGAGCGATCACGCGGTTGCAGACGATGCGCCTGGAATGCTTGCCCCGCATGGCCGACTTTGCGTTGTGGGCTAGCGCCGCCGAGCCTGAAGACCAGCGCGGCAAGTTCATGCTCGCGTACACGAAAAATCGGAAATCGGCGATCGAGGCGGGCCTGGAAGGATCGCCTATGGCGGGCGCTCTACGCGAAATGATGACTCCTCGCGAAGAACGATGGATCGGCACCGCCACCGACCTGCTGGCAGCGCTCAACGAGCGTACCGGCGAAGGTGTACGTCTTTCAAGGTCCTGGCCGAAGTCACAGCGCACGCTATCCAATCAGTTGCGACGCCTGGCGACTGGATTGCGCGCAGTCGGCGTGGACATCATCTTTCCATCGCATCATGGCCGAAGCAAGCAGCTAGAAATCGTCCGTAGTCTTGCGTCCCCAACGTCCCCAGCGTCCCAAAACGAGCAGGATCAATCACTTAATGGGGGACGCAACGGGGACGCTACTGCGCAACGGGGACGCAACGGGGACGCAACTCACGACGATGTAAGTACCTGTTCTAGCAACGATTGGGACGCACGGGACGCTGGGGACGCTACTTTGCGGGCATATTCTGCTTGCCCTGCCTGTGCCGGCGAGGGCTGCCGCCACTGCGGCGACGCGGGCCGGCGGAAGCGGCCTTAACTGATCGACCTTATTATCAAATAGGATAAACCATGGAAATTGACGGCAACTTACTTACTCTACGCGCGCGGGCAGAAACGGCAATCAATACATACGACCAGTTCAAGGACTCGACGAACGAAGCCAGCCACCGAGCCAAGACGCGCGCCGCGCTGGAAAGCATCGCGAGAGAATTAAAGGAATTCAAGTCCATCCACGATAGATGGTGCAGCGACACCCGTAGCCTTCCGCCGGTGCAGCCCGCCCCGATACACGCCGAAATGCGTACGGCCCTGCGCGCCATGACCGCCGAACAACGCGACGCGATCATGGACGATCCGAATAGCGGCGCACTGCCGGCCGTCGCCTGTAGTTGTTCGCGTTCCGCATCGCTCAACACCAACTCCGCTTTCGGTCTGCCTGCCATTGCATCCTCGCTGTCTCCAAAACATTCTGCCAGAAACCACCAAGGCGTAAAACAATTCAATAAACTTCTAACTCACCACACTAGACAGCAGTTTCATTACACGGCTTATGGATAATGAAGGTGAGATTGCTATAGGACGAATCCAGCTTACCCAGCGACAGCACATGAGTAGCTCTTATCATCGCTTTTCTTAATCCTATGAATCTACCGCGCCTGGGTAGCGACTTATCGATACCCCACTCGCCGACGACTTGCAGGTTTTCGTTCAAACAAAACTGTCTCATTCCTGTTAGGGATACTACTTCGTCATAAACCGTAGGGTATGGGCCGTGGCCATCGAGACCCGCCATTTGCATCTTGAGCAGATGTCTTTTGTACGCAACGTGAACCCAGTGTGGCGTCTTGCGCGTGATGAATCCAAACACAGTGTATTTGTCTGGAAATCGCAGGATCAATAACCCGTTTGGTTTAAGCCATGCTTTGAATC
>JACCYU010000028.1 GCA_013696315.1 Gammaproteobacteria bacterium
GAGGTTCTCCGCGGCCTGGTGGAGGACTTAAAGACCTGTTGTCCTGGAGAGTTGCCCGCATGATGATCGCTCTGCACCAGCAAGCCCGTACCACACCGCGGATCCGCGCCGAGATCGCGGCCAGCGAGGAGCCGGTCAGCGTGCTGGCGCAGCGTTACGGCGTGACGACGGCGACCGTGCGCAAGTGGCGGCATCGCACCGTGTTTCATGACCGCTCGCACACCGCGCAGCGGTTGCAGACCACGCTGCGCCCGGCGCAGGAGGCGATTGTGGTGTACCTGCGCACCGCGCTGCTGCTGCCGCTGGATGATCTGCTGGCGGTGACCCGTGAGTTCCTGTGCCCGCAGGCATCGCGCTCCGGCGTGGATCGTTGCCTGCGCACGCCTGGCGTGAGCAACCTGCAAGCGCTGCTACCGGCCACAGCGCTTGCGCCGCACAAGACCTTCAAGACCTATGTACCGGGCTTCGTGCACATCGATGTCAAGTACCTGCCGCAGATGGCCGACGAGCACACCCGGCGCTACCTGTTCGTGGCCATCGATCGCGCCACCCGCTGGGTGTACGTCGCTTTGAAGGCGGACAAAAGCGCCCGATCGGCAACGGCGTTTCTCAACGCGCTGCACCGGGCGTGTCCGATCAAGATCACCCGCCTGCTGACCGACAACGGCAAAGAATTTACCGACCGCTTGGGCGGCCGCCGGCAGCGGGAGGCCAGCGGCGCGCATGCGTTCGATCAGCGCTGCGCCGCGCTGGGCATCGAGCATCGTCTTACCGGTATCCGCAAGCCGCAAACCAACGGCATGGTCGAACGCTTCTTTGGGACGCATCAGCGATACCTTGAAGACCCATCACTTCCAATCACGCCTGGACCTCGAACAAACGTTGCATCGCTACGGCAGCCTGTACACCCATCACTTGCCGCAAACCGCCCTCAATGCCAAGCCACCCATCCAGGCGATGAAGCAATGGCATGCCAAGCACCCTGCGCTGTTTCATCGTAAGCCTTATAATCGTCCGGGACTTGACACGTAAACAAGCCAGCGTATGGGTGCAGATGCGCCCCGCCAGACAGAGCGGCTTGTAAGCTGAAAAGGTATCATTAAGCTGGTGAGAACATTCAGCGTGAACTGAACCCACTTTGCGGAAACTACCATGGCGAGCACAGACCTGGTTCAAAAACACCGTCTTTCGGTGACGGATTACCGCCGCATGGGCGAAGCTGGCATTCTGCGTGAGGATGCTCGAGTGGAGCTGATCGAGGGGGAAATTATCGATATGTCACCGATCGGCAGCACGCACTCGGGTACGTTGAAGAGATTGATTCAGTTGTTTCATCTTGCTGTCGGTCAGTCCGCCGTGCTCTCGATCCAGGATCCTATAGTCCTCGGCACGCACTGCGAACCCCAGCCGGACCTGGCTCTATTGCGTCCCCGGGCAGATGTTTACACCAGCTCGCGTCCGCGTCCCGAGGACTGCTGCTGCTGGTCGAAGTCTGCGAATCGTCGCTCCGCTACGATCGTGAGATCAAGCTTCCGCTCTATGCCCGGCATGGCATCCCGGAGGTGTGGCTGGTGGACGTGGATCAGCAGCGGTTGAGCCTGTTTCGCACGCCTTTAGGCGATGTGTATCAGGATGTATAAGCCCAGCGCCGCTAGGCGTTATATCGCCAGAACGACTGCCGGGCGCGACTGTGGATCTTTCCCGCTTGTTCCAGCCGGCCTTTTAGCCGGCGATGATCGGATGTGTGGATTTGCCATGCGTTTCGCTCGCGGAAGCTTGGCAAAGCCCGCCGTGGGCGCTATAGTTCCGCCCATGTATTCCAATCGCGCACAATCTGCTTTTGAAATATCGCCCGTCTGCGCGAGTCCGTCTGTTCTTGTCCACCAACTGCTGCCACTGCGACTGCCGCGCTAGCGGCTACTCTGATGCCTGGCGAGGTTATACGCGACCCTTTCCGTAATAATGCGGCTGTCCATTCGATGGCAGGCGTCGATAAGTATGGCGCCGACCGCGGTTAAGTTGAAATTAATCGGCGGCGGCATGGCAGGAGCTTGAAACATGGCGGCAAAAGCTAAACTCATTATTTTCGATACGACCTTGCGCGACGGCGAGCAGAGTCCCGGCGCGTCCATGACCCGCGAGGAGAAAGTGCGCATCGCCAAGGCGCTGGAGCGCATGCGGGTGGACGTGATCGAGGCCGGTTTCCCGATTTCGAGTCCGGGTGATTTCGAGGCGGTGCAGGCGGTAGCGCGCACGGTCAAGGACAGCACCGTTTGCGGTCTGGCGCGGGCCACGGACAAGGACATCGATCGCGCCGGCGAGGCGCTCAAAGGCGCGAATTCCGGGCGTATTCACACGTTTATCGCCACCTCGCCGATACACATGCAGAACAAGCTGCGGATGACTCCCGATCAGGTGTTCGAGCAGGCGGTGGCGGCGGTGAAGCGCGCGCGGCGGTATACCGACAACGTGGAATTCTCGGCCGAGGACGCGGTGCGCTCGGAGATGGATTTTCTGGTGCGCGTGTTCGACGCGGTGATCAAGGCGGGCGCCACGACCATCAATGTGCCGGACACGGTCGGTTACAGCATCCCGGCGTTGTGGGGCGAGCGCATCCGCGAACTCATCGAAAGCGTGGACGGTGCCGACAAGGTGATTTGGTCCACGCATTGTCACAACGACCTCGGCATGGCGGTGGCCAATTCGCTGTCGGCGGTGATGAATGGCGCGCGGCAGGTCGAGTGC
Organism: Gammaproteobacteria bacterium; assembly: GCA_013696315.1. Classification (NCBI taxonomy): domain Bacteria; kingdom Pseudomonadati; phylum Pseudomonadota; class Gammaproteobacteria; species Gammaproteobacteria bacterium. The sequence continues at coordinate 2,746 of JACCYU010000028.1, forward strand.
ACCATCAACGGGCTGGGCGAGCGCGCGGGCAACGCCAGTCTCGAAGAGATCGTCATGAGCGTGCGCACGCGCCAGGACGTGTTCGACTGCGACACGACTCTGGATGCGACGCAGATCGTGCCAACCTCCAAGCTGGTGTCCGGCATCACCGGCTATCCGGTGCAGCCCAACAAGGCCATCGTCGGCGCCAACGCCTTCGCGCACGAATCCGGTATCCATCAGGATGGCGTGCTCAAGGCGCGCGAGACTTACGAAATCATGCGCGCGCAGGACGTCGGCTGGTCGGACAATCGCATCGTGCTGGGCAAGCTCTCGGGGCGCAATGCGTTCCGCCGACGGCTGGAGGAACTTGGTATTGCGCTCTCCTCGGAAGAGGAGCTCAACATTGCGTTCTCGCGATTCAAGGATCTCGCGGACAAAAAACACGAGATCTACGACGAAGACCTGCAGGCGCTGGTCACCGAGGCGCAGGTCGAAGCCGAGAGCGAGCACTACAAGCTCGCCGCTCTGCGCGTGTGTTCGGAAACGGGCGAGACGCCGGTGGCTCGCGTGACCGTCAATGTGGACGGCGAGGAACGCCGTGGCGAGGCGGCCGGCGGCGGGCCGGTGGATGCGTCGTTCAAGGCGATCGAGTCGATCGTTGCGAGCAATACTAACCTGCAGTTGTACTCGGTCAACGCCATCACCAGCGGCACCGACGCGCAGGGCGAGGTGACCGTGCGGCTGGAAAAGGCCGGGCGCATCGTCAACGGTCAGGGCGCGGACACCGACATCGTCATCGCCTCGGCCAAGGCGTATTTGAACGCGCTGAACAAGCTGGTACAAAAAGCCAGGCCGCATCCTCAGCGGGGGGACGTATGAGCATTCGCCGCGGACCGGGACGCTTATCAGGACGCCCGCCCGCGGCGCGGCCTCGCTTCATCATGGCTGGTACATCGGGCGCGGTTCAATCTGAAAAGTAACGTTAGCGGCTTCGCGTGAACGAAATAGAACGGCAGGCATATCTGCGCGCCATGGGCATCGACGTGTGGGTGCCGCGAGTGGACGGGACTCGGGACTCGGGACTCGGGACTCGGGAAACCATTGCTGCCAGTGTTACTGAAACTCTAACTGCTGCGACCGCCCAGTCTAAAGCACCGTCTGACCGCCCTGAAACGCGCCCATTCCGGGATGAGGCGCCACGCTCGTTCTCACGCCCAGCCGAAATTTTGCATTCTGAAGGTCAAAACCCTGGGTGCGATGTCCGGCTTAACCACCCTCCGAGTCCGGAGTCCCGAGTCTCGAGTCCCGCCGATACCGACGTCGCGCAACTCGACTGGAATGCGCTTGAGCAACGCGTCGCTGGCTGCACCTTGTGTGGACTGCAAGAGACTCGTACGCAGACGGTGTTCGGCGTTGGCAGTCACACGGCTGACTGGCTTTTCGTCGGCGAAGCGCCGGGCAGGGACGAAGATGCGCAAGGTGAACCCTTTGTCGGGCGCGCGGGTCAATTATTGAACAACATGCTCCGCGCCCTGGGTCTTTCCCGCGAGCAGGTATTCATCGCCAATGTTCTAAAATGCCGTCCGCCGAAGAATCGCGATCCGAAACCGATTGAGGCGGCCTGTTGCGAACCTTATCTCAAGCGCCAGATCGCGTTGCTCCGACCCAAGATTATCATCGCGCTGGGCCGTATCGCGGCACAGAACCTGCTTCGCACGGATACGCCCATTGGCAAAATGCGCGGGCACCAATACGTTTATGCCGATACGGGCATTCCCCTGCTGGTGACGTATCATCCGGCGTATCTGCTGCGCAGTCCGCTGGAAAAACGCAAGGCGTGGGAAGATTTGCTGCGGGCGAAAAAGCTGGTGCAAAGCGCTTGAGCCGCGTCTGATTTCCGGCTGACAATCACGTACTTGAATGAGCGCTGTTCCCGATCTTTGCGAATACAGTCTGCGGCCCATGCGGCGGCGCGATCTTGTGCAAATAAATGCCATAGAGTCGTGCGCATACCAATATCCCTGGTCGGCGGGCATCTTCCGGGACTGTCTGCGCGTGGGTTATTCCTGCTGGGTGTACGAAGCGGTGGGCAGCGTCCAGGCGTACGCCGTCATGTCGATCGCGGCCGCCGAATGCCACGTGATGAATCTCACCGTCAACCCCGAAGTTCACGGCCAGGGCGTGGGGCGCGAAGTCCTGCGCCGGCTGATCATTATCGCCCGTGACCAGGGCGCCGACACCGCGCTGCTGGAGGCGCGGCCTTCCAATCACGCCGCGCTCAAGCTTTATCGATCCGAGGGATTCAACGAGCTGGGCACGCGCAAGGCGTACTATCCCGCCCGTGCCGGGCGCGAGGACGCCGTTATTCTGGCGAAAGCCTTGTGACGCCGCTCGCCGGAGCTTCGTCCCGTTTACCTGTCTCAACCTCTGCCGGAATCTTAGCGCGTGCGGTCGCGCGCGCCGATTGCGTCTGGCGCGGCGACCAGATCCCGGACAATAGATCTGTAGGCGGCCTCACGCCGCACAGACTGACGCGGCCAGCGTCGTACAATGTACGCTTGGGTGCTGGTGAGCGTAACCGCCGGCGTGCAGCCCTCGCGCACCGAGCGGCCAAAGCGATTCGGCCTAAAATTTGCCTGATTTCGTTAGACCTGAGATTCGTCGGGACGGGTTCTGCAAATAATCTTTATCATCACCCCCCGCGAAGGTCTGTCTCCCCCACGGCGTTCGGCGTTATCCTGCATCGCGAAATCCTAGATCGACGAGAAGTGCCGCCGGAGCGGAAGGGAAACGTCCTTCCGAAATGCTCGCAAGCTTTTTCCAGGGATCGGCGCCCCCCTTAATGCTAAAGCCCGACGGTAACCGTCTCGGCGAGAGACCGTTCCTAAACCTATAACGCCAAGCGCATCGAGCGACGGAAATGAGAATCGAGAATTTTACGGCGGAAGTGAAAGACGACAAAAAACGCGTTGCGGCGACGGTGACCTGGGAGGACACCGACAAGTCGGCGCAAGACATTTTCTTCGAGACGACAGTAGCGTTTGCCGACGGTCTGTCCAATAATCCCCATGCATTTCTGGTGGCGTGCATCATTCCAGCCCTGCGCCATGGTGAACGAAGGATCGCCATCGACGCGGAAATCTGCCCTGAACTGCGCAACGGACTGATCACGGCCATGAGCTTGCTTCGCCACTGGTATAAACCGGAGCGCAGGCTCGTTACCATCGAGGCGCAAACAAGATACCGGATGCCGATACCGCGCACCAAAGAGCGCGCGGGCGTATTCCTCTCGGGTGGCATCGATTCCCTCGCGAGTCTCCGCGCCAACCGTCTTGATTTCCCACTGGAACATCGCGGGTCATTCAAAGACGGGTTGCTGATCCATGGGATTGAAAAAGGCAAGCAGCTGGAGTTCTTCGAGCAGGCGCGAAGCTCTTTGTCACAGATTGTCCGCGAAGACGGCCAGCTCGACCTGATTCCGGTGTATACGAACATCAGGTTGCTCGATTTTAACAGCTACTTTTGGGGCACCGAGTTTCTGGGGGCGGCCCTCGCGTCCGTTGCTCATGCATTCTCGCGACGGTTGACGACGGTTACCATACCTTCAACCTTCGACTTATCAGTCTTAACCCCGTTTGCATCACACCCGCTACTGGACCCCAACTACAGCAGCAATGACTTGCGAATTCGGCACGATGGTATTGTCCTGACAAGGCTGGCCAAGACGAAGTTAGTCGCTGACTGGGAAGTGGCTCTGCAAAATATCAGGGTGTGTAACAACCCAAAGGATATCAAGCCGGGCACGCTCAACTGTGGTCGATGCGAGAAATGCTTGCGAACGAAGCTCGCGCTGCGGGCGTGTGGAAAGCTTGAAAAAACGCGTGCTTTCCCCCCGACTGGTGCCTCGGAAGCATCGCTGCTGGCGAAACAGAATTTCGGCAATGATGTCGATTACGACGCTGCGAAGAGCTTCTATCAAGAGCTGGTAGAGCCTTTGAAACAAGCAGGTCACCGCGATGTAGCGCGTGACGTCGAGCGCTTGATTGCCCGTTCTCGCGCGGGCAGGAGACGCGCCCTCATGAAGGCAAGGGTCAAGCGAACGAAGACAACGCTGAAACAGATTGACAGCAAACTGTTCGGCGGCAACCTACTGAACTTTTGGCAAAAATCGCGCGCATGAACACAAGCAATCAATAAACCTTGATCTGCAGATCCGCCTCACCGCTTTACGAATCCGCTTAATCGGGGCTTGACGCGGGCGCTCCGTCGCCGAGGCGCGCTTGATAGCGCGCACTGTGTCAAGGCGTCCCGCGCGCTCAAGGTAAGGAATTACCTCGAAATAAATGTGGAGCACCATTTCAAGCCTTTGTCCTAAGCAGGATCTTCTTCGAACGTCTGAACAGCCGTCTCGACAACCTCAACAGTTTGCGTCCTCTGCTTATAGTCGTTTGCTTGAGCATAATCGTGACCCGCAAGGATGTGGGTTTGGGATCCTTGATATCCCAGGTGGCAAAAATATGTGGCTTGAAATACGGGCGGATGAGTTCGCTTACGGTGTACTGCTCCTGACGATAGTATTTGATCCAATAACTGATGTCTCTGTAAGGATCCAGCCAGTAGATCCCGTCCCGACTTTCCTGCGGCCTGGGCAGTTCGCCTTCTACCAGGTGCTGATATTGAAGCCAGGGGAAGTTAATGCCGCAGCGCACCGCTAAAAGGGATGAATTGTTGTGACGACCATTGACCTCCATCAGTTTATAGACGCCATTGCGCGGGTCTTGCTTGAATTCAATGTTTGCATAGCCGTAGTAGTTCATGCCCCTGAGCAGGGCGCGGCCGTGTTCGACGACCTCAGGAACATGCCGGCTTACTACAGCGCAGGGATATCCAAAGCGGGGCGGTGCGTGCCGCAACTTGGCCGAGGTAAATTCGACTAGCGGCTCGCCATCCCAGAAATAACAGTTGTAGTTGACGCCATGTGTGTCATTACCGGGTATAAGTTCCTGGATCATAATCCCAAGACCGGCCTCGGCGATCCTCCGATACTGGAAGAGTAGCGCCTCCCGGTTTTCGATCAATAGTAACTTATGGTGGAAGCTCGCATGGAAGAGGTGGCTGTGACTAGGCTTGAGCAGGACCGGATAGTCAATCTCGCTGCCGAATCGCTCCACTTCCTCGACTGACGTCGGCACCAGTGTCCTTGGATAGGGAACGCCCACACGTTCGGCCAGGACATAGGTGTGCTTCTTATCGATAAACTGCTCGGCGATCCTCTCCTCCGGGCACGCGACGATATAGTGCTGTTGCAGCAGCTCTTTGTACTTCGCGACCGCCGAAACCGAGTCATCCGCGGTTGGGATCAACAGTCCACCGCCATGGTGCGTGGCATATTCGACGACACGATCTATAAAAGCCGTTTCGGCCTCTTCCGGATGCGGCACTTTAATCCTTTCCACCACGTACTTCGAAACGTGGGCGAAGTCATGCGCATCGTCGTAGTACATTATTACCACGGGAACGCCCATCGTGCCGAGCGCGCGTACAACCGCGAGCGAGCCCGTGTTCGCGGAAATGATAATTGCGGGCTTCATATTAGTTTTTGCGCTTGGAATGTGTACATACGTTTGATTTCGATGGCCTTCGAACGGAGCTAATGTCAAATCTGGTGTACAGGCTGCATGATTCAGGCGGCTTTCCTGCTGATCGTTCTTTCGTCAATGCCGTCAATAAATTTCACCTCGGCGATGACGTCGGCGAGTTGGCGGAAACCGCGT
>JACCYU010000029.1 GCA_013696315.1 Gammaproteobacteria bacterium
ACGCGGCGCAGTATCAGGAAGACGGCGCGGGCACCGCAGGCGCGCCGGCGGATTTCTTAGGGATGAGCGCCGACTTGCTGATGGAAAAAACCTTGGGCGGGGCGGGCGTGATCACCGTCGAGGGCGAGTACAAGACGTTCAACCTGTCGGGCTTCGACCCTGCGGTCGCTTTCGCACCGGGGGCGGACTGCTTCTGCATGTTCGATGGCGACTCGTGGACCGCGACGGGGCTTTACCTGCTGCCGCAAAAAATCGGCATTGGTCAGTTCCAGCCGTATGTACGCTATACGAGCATCTCGCCGGACGCCAGCAGCGACAGGGATGAATCCGAGGCGGGCGTGAACTACATCATCGACGGTCACAATGCGCGCCTGTCCCTGTTCTACGAGTATGGCGACTTCGCAACCAAAGGCCTCGATTACAGTCCCGCCGCCGCGGGCGACGACGTCAGCGCGATCAAGCTCGCCCTGCAAGTGCAAATCTGATTACGACAACCTATCGCGAGGCAATTAGTGTCATGAACGAAATCGATCTTAAAGCCTGGCATCCGCGCGGGCGCGGCCTGATGATCGCGGCCGCGCTCGCCACGGCCCTGTTCGCGCCGCAGTCACACGCGGCCGACACCATCAAGGTCGGCGTGCTGCATTCGCTCTCGGGCCCCATGGCGATCAGCGAGACCACACTCAAGGACACGGTGCTCATGCTGGTGGACGAACAGAACAAAAAGGGCGGGCTGTTGGGCAAGAAGCTCGAGGCGGTGGTGGTCGATCCCGCTTCGAACTGGCCCTTGTTCGCCGAAAAGGCGCGCGAGCTCATCTCAAAAGATAAAGTGGACGTGGTGTTCGGCTGCTGGACGTCGGTGTCGCGCAAGTCGGTGCTGCCGGTGTTCGAGGAACTCAATGGTCTGCTGTTTTATCCGGTGCAATACGAGGGCGAGGAGTCGTCCAAGAACGTGTTCTACACCGGCGCCGCGCCAAATCAGCAGGCGATCCCGGCGGTGGATTATCTGATGAACGATTTTGGGGTCGAGCGCTGGGTGCTGGCCGGCACCGACTACGTTTACCCGCGCACCACCAACAAGATCCTCGAGCAGTATCTCAAAGATAAGGGCGTCGCCAAGAGCGACATCATGATCAACTACACGCCGTTCGGACATTCCGACTGGCAGAGCATCGTCGCCGAGATTCAGAAGTTCGGTTCCGCCGGCAAGCAGACGGCCGTGGTCTCGACCATCAACGGCGACGCCAATGTGCCCTTCTACAAGGAATTGGCCAATCAGGGCATCACCGCCACCGAGATTCCGGTCATCGCGTTTTCGGTCGGCGAAGAGGAGCTCTCCGGCATCGATACCCAGCCTTTGGTGGGCCATCTTGCCGCGTGGAATTATTTCATGAGCGAGGACACGCCTGAGAACGAAGCCTTTATCGAAACGTGGCACGAGTTTATCAAAGACGATGACCGTGTCACCAACGATCCAATGGAGGCGCATTACATCGGCTTCAACATGTGGGCCAATGCGGTCGAGGCGGCCGGAACCACCGAAGTGGATGCCGTGCGTGAAGCGATGTACGGCGTGACGGTGCCGAATTTAACCGGCGGTTATGCGACCATGTTACCCAATCATCACATTACCAAGCCCGTGCTGATCGGCGAAATCCAGGACGACGGTCAGTTCGTCACGGTGTGGGACGCGGGCGGCGAGGTCATCGGCGACGCGTGGTCGAATTATCTGCCGGGAAGCAAGAACATCGAGGCCAACTGGCTGCCGCCTATCGAATGCGGCAATTTCAACGTGCAATCCGGCAATTGCTCCGGACAGAAATACGAGTGATTCAAGTGCCGTTGCGATCTGCGAGATAGCTGCGCGCACGCACAGCTATCTCGCTGTTGTATTCAGCGCACCTTCCGGCAGGATTACCATGCGGTTAAGTTTCACGCGCGCGGAACGTTGCCTTTTACTTTTGCTAGCGCTGTTAGGCTTTGTCCCGCTCGGAGCCCAAGCCGATGACAAGGCCGATGAATTTCAGGCGCGGGTCGCGGCGCTGGCGACGGATGACTACGACGCCCTCGAAATCGCCGTCGACAAAGTCGCCGCGTCCGGACATGAACGCGCCGCGCCGGTGCTCCACGCTTTAGTCAACGGCAATCTCTACACCTGGCCGCAAGCCAAGGGCCCGGTCATCGCCGAAGAAAGTGGCGGCCAAATAAGAGTATTCGACGCCGCTACGGGCAAGCCGCTCGGGAGAATCGAAGACGACGACGCGCTCGAATCGATCTACGCCACCAACACCTTGCGGATTCAGATCGAAGATCTGATGGCGCAACTCACCCTGGCCTCCGCGAACGAGGAAACCCGACGTTATGCCGCCGTCCAGACCATCGGCGCGGACATCGATGACGAGTTGGCTGGGTTGTTGCGCAAGCGCCTCAAGACCGAGGACAGCGCCGAGGTGCGCGACGCCTTGAGCGTGGCGCTCGCGACCTTTGAACTAGATGCCGAGCGCCCGCGCACGCGACTTGCGGCGATCGATCACTTGCGCGGCTCGCTCTACCCGGAGGTGCTCAATCGCCTGACCGAGGTCGCCGAGAACGACGAAATTGCTGTGGTTCGCGCGAAAGCGGCCGCCGCGATCAAGTCGATCAAGCAAAGCATCGAGCGATATTACCTACTGGAGAACGTCTTCTTCGGCCTGAGTCTCGGCTCGGTTCTGTTGCTCGCCGCGGTGGGGCTCGCGATCACCTTTGGCGTGATGGGCGTGATCAACATGGCGCACGGCGAGTTGATCATGTTAGGCGCCTACACGACGTATACCGTGCAGCAGCTATTACCCGACCACATCGGCTGGACAATCCCCATCGCGATACCCGCGGCATTCATCGTCTCCGGATTGGTCGGGATCGCGATAGAGCGCGGCGTCATACGATTTCTGTACGGCCGCCCGCTTGAAACTTTGCTGGCAACCTTTGGAATCAGTCTGGTTTTGCAGCAAGCGGTGAGGACGATTTACTCGCCGCTGAATCTGGCGATCGAGTCACCGGGATGGATGCGCGGGCAGCTCGAGATCAATCCGGTCTTCTCGGTTACGCATAACCGGCTCTACATCCTTATATTCTCCATCATCGTATTTGTGCCTTTAGTCGCCGTGCTCCGGCGCACCAGCCTGGGATTGCAGGTTCGCGCGGTGGCGCAGAATCGCGCGATGGCCAAATCCCTGGGCGTGCGCGCGGACTGGATCGACGCTGCTACCTTCGGTCTTGGCTCCGGCATCGCCGGCATCGCCGGGGTCGCGCTGTCGCAACTGACCAACGTCGGCCCCAACCTGGGTCAGAATTACATCATCGATTCCTTCATGGTGGTGGTGTTCGGCGGCGTGGGCAATTTAAGCGGCATGCTGGTCGGGGCGTTTGGATTGGGATTGGCCAATAAATTCCTGGAGCCTTACTCGGGCGCCGTGCTCGCCAAGATTCTGGTGTTGGTGTTTATCATATTGTTCATCCAGATACGTCCGCGCGGTTTGTTCCCGCAGCGCGGCCGCGCGGCCGAAGGCTGACCCTGTTGACTCGCTTGCTGCTATCCGATCGTGGCGGTCAGGTGCTGCTCGGCTTGCTGCTGATCGCGGTTATCGCGGTGCCGGTTCTGAATCTCGCCGTGCCCGCCGGGTCGGCGCTGCACGTGTCGACTTACACCGTTGCGCTGGCGGGGAAATTTCTCTGTTATGCGCTGCTGGCGCTGGCCATCGATCTGATCTGGGGCTACTGCGGTATTTTGAGTCTGGGCCACGGCGCCTTCTTCGCGCTCGGCGGTTATGCGATGGGTATGTATCTGATGCGCCAGATCGGGGATCGGGGCGTCTATGGAAACGCCGCGCTGCCTGACTTCATGGTTTTCCTAAACTGGAAGGAACTGCCCTGGTACTGGTTCGGCTTCGATCACTTCTGGTTCGCTCTGGCCATGATCCTGCTCGTGCCCGGCGGGCTTGCGCTCATATTCGGCTGGCTGGCGTTTCGCGCGCGGGTGAGCGGCGTCTATTTCGCCATTATCACGCAGGCGCTGACCTATGCCCTGATGCTCGCCTTTTTCTTAAACGAGCTGGGATTCGGCGGCAACAACGGCTTGACGGACTTCAAGGAAATCCTCGGCTTCCCCGTGCAGGCGCCGTACACGAGAGTTGCGTTGTTCGTCATGTCAGCGCTCGCGCTGGCTTTCGGCTATCTCGCGTGCCGCTATATCGTGTCCTCGCGCATGGGCAAGGTCGTGGCGGCGATCCGCGACGCCGAAGATCGCACCCGCTTTTGTGGCTATGACGTGCAGTCTTACAAGCTGTGGCTGTTCGTTTTCTCGGCAACGCTCGCCAGCATCGCCGGCGCGCTCTACGTCCCGCAAGTCGGCATCATAAATCCGGGCGAGTTCGCGCCGCTGAACTCGATCGAGCAGGTTGTATGGGTCGCGGTGGGCGGGCGCGGCACCTTGTATGGCGCCATCGCCGGCGCCTTTGCGGTCAACTGCGGCAAGACCTGGTTGACCAGCGCGTATCCGGAAGTCTGGCTGTTCGCGCTGGGCGGCCTGTTCATCTTCGTCACCCTGTTGCTGCCGAGGGGGCTGGTCGGATTGCTGAAGCGGCGCAAGGCGGGCTCATGAACGCCATGCAAAAAGCTCGCAACGCGCTGCGCCCCGAGCGCATGTTCGGCTTCGCCCTGCCGAAGCCCATTCTGGACGTTGAAGTCGATGTCCATCAGGGGCCGATACTGTACCTCGAAGGCATCTCGGTCAGCTTCGAGGGCTTCAAAGCTCTGAACAACTTGAATCTCTACATCAACAACGGTGAGCTGCGCTGCATCATCGGCCCCAACGGCGCCGGCAAGACCACCATGATGGACGTCATCACTGGCCGAACTCGACCGGACGCAGGGACCGCGTACTTCGGCCAGAACATCGATCTGCTGCGTCTGAACGAGCCGCAGATCGCCCGCGCCGGCATCGGCCGCAAATTTCAAAAACCGACCGTGTTCACGGAACACACCGTGACTGAAAATCTCGAATTGGCCATAGAAGGTGACAAGCGCGTGTGGTCCATGTTGACCCGCGGGATCGATAAGCAACAGCGCGCGCGCATCGACGAGATCCTGGAATTAATACGTTTGACGCGGGAGCATCATCGACGCGCCGGTGCGTTATCGCATGGTCAGAAACAATGGCTCGAGATCGGCATGCTGCTGGCCCAGAATCCGCGCGTGCTGCTCGTCGATGAGCCGGTGGCGGGCATGACGGGCGAGGAGACGGAACGCACGGCGGAATTGCTGGTCAGTCTAGCGGGCGAACGCTCAGTCGTCGTCGTCGAACACGACATGGAATTCGTACGTTCCATCGCCCGCGCCGTGACGGTATTGCACGAAGGTCAGGTGCTGGCCGAAGGCAGGATGCAGGACATCCAGAACGACCCAAAGGTCGTTGAAGTATATCTGGGCGAGTAATGCTCACCGTTTCCGCGCTGAACCAGTCATATGGCCAGAGCCGCACCTTATGGGATGTGGATTTAAGCCTTAACGCCGGCCGCTACCTGTGCGTGATGGGTCGTAATGGGGTCGGCAAGACCACGTTGCTCAAATGCATCATGGGCCTCGTGCCGGTCACATCCGGCGAGATTCGGTTCGACGGTCAGCAGCTCGCGGGCAAGGCGGTGGAACTGCGGGCGCGGGGAGGACTGGGTTACGTGCCGCAAGGCCGCGAGATATTTCCGCTGCTGAGCGTCGAAGAAAACCTGCGCCTGCCGCTCGCTGGCCGCGGCAGAATGCGCGCGCCGATTCCGCAAATCGTGTTTGAGCTGTTCCCGGTGTTGAAGAGCATGCTGGATCGGCGCGGCGGCGATCTGTCCGGCGGTCAGCAACAGCAACTGGCGATTGCACGCGCGCTGATGCTGGAGCCGAAACTGCTGATCCTCGACGAACCGACCGAGGGCATTCAGCCCAATATCGTGCATCAGATCGGCGATGTCGTGCGCGGTCTCAACCGCGATCATGGACTGACGGTGCTGCTGGTGGAACAGAAGCTCCCGTTCGCCAGGCGAGTCGCCGACAGCTTCGGGCTGATGGAAAAAGGCCGGCTGGTCGCGGGTGGCCCGATCGACGCGCTGAGTGACGATCTGATCAGCCGCCACCTGTCGGTATGAGCATGCCCGCGGCGTCCGGCGATCGGCCGACGACGTCCGGGCTCGAGCGAGATGCGACCGCTACGGCTAGCTGGCGCGCCGACTTGTCGTTGCGATTCAGCCCGATGACGGGCCGTACGCGCTTAGCCGAACGCCGGCACACAGGCCCCCTGCTGGTCCAGCGGCCGTTCTACCCCGAGGGCGACCTGTGTCATACATATCTGCTGCACCCGCCGGGCGGTCTGGCCGGCGGCGATAACCTTCATCTGAACGTTGCGTGCGACCCTGGCTCGCACGCGCTGCTGACGACGCCCTCTGCGACCAAAATTTATCGCAGCGAGCACGGCCGCAGCCGGCTGACGCAAGCGCTCGCGATAGGCGGCGACGCCAGCCTTGAGTGGCTGCCGCAGGAGTGCATCTGGTTCAGCGGCGCACGCGGGACTATTGGCACGCGCATCGACCTGACCCCGGACGCGGCGTTCATAGGCTGGGAATCGTTGTGCCTGGGTCGCCCGGCCAGCGGCGAGCGCTTTGCCCATGGCGAGGCCCGGCTGGACTTTGAAATCTGGCGCGACGGCGTGCCGCTTCTGATCGAGCGGCTGCGCGCGAGCGGCAGCGCGCCCATCCTCAACAGTCGCTGGGGCATGAGCGGCCATGCATACGCGGCGACTTTGGCGGCGGCAAACGCGGATGACGCGGCCCTGCGTTGCGTGCGCGAAACCATCGCGCCGCGTGTACGCGGCCACTTCGCGACGACGCTCATCGAAGGCCTGCTCGTGGCGCGCTACCTGGGTGACAGCGCCGACGACATGCGTCTGGCGCTAACCCGCTCCTGGATGCTACTGCGCCCCCTGCTGCTGGGCCGCGAACCTTGTGCTCCGCGCATCTGGGCCACATAAAGGCGAATCCCTGCGACAAAGCGCAGGCTCGGGCTATCTCGTTAATGCCCATGCTCGACTAAAGCAGCAGAAGCGTCGGCGCCAACTTTGGCACCTTCTCTAGTCCGCGGATCGCTGACATTTGGATTACGTCATCGGCGTTGCCATGGGGGGCGAAATTCCGCCCCCCATGGCCCCTAATAAGCCATTTATAAGCCATTTGATCAAATTACTCCGTACCGCCTATACTCCCGGCGGGAGAATGCCGCAAAGCAAAAAAGCATGAATGGCATGTCGCCCCTCAGCGATCCTGCTCGCATACTCAAAAAGAGATTGCAACTACGCTGAGACGCCCAGACGGTGTCGATCAATCACGCATCTGGCATGAAACTCGAAGACCTCAAACCCAATGCCGCTGTGCGTGGTCTACTCCCCGATTGCTTGGCTACGGTCGTCAGTGTGCAGTGGCATGGGTCGGATGCGCTCACGCTTATTTACCGCTCCCCCGCCGGCAGGATCGCCGACGAGATCCTCTATCGCCACGACGAATCACGCCTCGAACTAGTTGAGCAAGGCCGGCCCTGGAGCTTCGACGGGGACGGCGCGCTGTTCCGGCTCGTTTCCGAGGCCCACAGAATCCGGCTCGCGCACCTGTTCGATCCGGTGCTCGCGGTGCACACGTCGCTGGTGGAACAGCTGCCGCACCAAATCACGGCCGTTTACGAGACCATGTTGCCGCGCCAGCCGCTGCGCTTTCTGCTTGCCGATGATCCGGGCGCGGGCAAGACCATCATGGCCGGGCTTCTGATCAAGGAGTTGATCGCGCGAGGCGACCTGAAACGTTGCCTGATTGTGTGCCCTGGAAGTCTTGCCGAGCAATGGCAGGATGAACTCCACCGCCGCTTTCACCTGCCCTTCGATATCCTGACCAATGACAAGCTCCAGGCGGCACGGACGGGAAACTGGTTTCTTGAGAACGATCTCGCCATCGCACGGCTCGACAAGACTCTCGCGCGATGAAGACGTTCAGGCGAAGCTCAGCGCGCCCGACTGTCGGTATGACCTTATCGTCTGCGATGAGGCGCACAAGATGTCCGCCACATTCTTCGATCGCGAGGTCAAGTACACCAAGCGCTATCGACTGGGACAGCTCCTGTCCGGCCTCACTCGCCATTTCCTGTTGATGACGGCGACCCCGCACAACGGCAAGGAAGAGGATTTCCAGTTGTTCCTCGCGCTGCTCGACGGGGATCGCTTCGAGGGTCGGTTCCGGGACGGCGTGCACCAGGTGGAAGTGTCCGATCTGATGCGCCGCATGGTAAAGGAGACGTTGCTCAAGTTCGACGGCACTCCGCTCTTACCGGAGCGCATCGCACATACGGTGCCCTACAAACTCTCAACGCCCGAGGCGCGCCTGTACAAAGAGGTTACTGACTACGTACGCGAGGAGTTTAACCGCGCCGAGGCACTGCAGAACGACAAGCGTGCGGGAACCGTCGGCTTCGCGCTCACAATCCTCCAGCGCCGTCTTGCGTCGTCGCCGGCGGCGATCCACCAGTCTCTCAGCCGCCGCCGAGAGCGTCTGGAAAAACGCCTGCGGGAGTTGGAACTGCTCCATCGCGGCGCGCAATTAACCTTAACTGGCCCCGTGCTTGACGCCGACGATATTGAGGATCTCGAGGACGCGCCAGAAAGCGAGGTCGAAGCCGGAGAAGAGGAAGTACTCGACCAGGCCACCGCTGCCAGCACCATTGCCGAACTGAAACTTGAGATTCAGACTCTGAGCAGACTTGAATCGCTGGCAGCCGAGGTGCGCCGTAGCGGCCAGGACACCAAGTGGCGGGAGCTATCTCACCTGCTCAGCGAAATCTTCACACCCTCCAGTCTAACCGGACGCGTGAAGGAACCTGAAATTCCTTACGGTGCAGGTTCCATCCCACCACCTGCTCCATCGGCACGCCAGAAGCTCGTGCTATTCACGGAGCACCGCGACACGCTCAACTACCTCGAACGACAGATCGCTTCATTGCTCGGCCGCCCGCAGGCCGTGGTGATGATTCACGGTGGGATGGGGCGTGAGGAGCGCCGTAAGGCGCAGGAGAGCTTCCTGCACGACCCCGAAGTGCAGGTTCTACTCGCGACCGACGCGGCTGGCGAGGGAATCAATCTGCAGCGCGCTCACCTGATGGTGAACTACGATCTGCCGTGGAATCCGAACCGTCTCGAACAGCGCTTTGGCCGCATCCATCGCATCGGTCAGACTGAAGTCTGCCACCTATGGAACCTTGTGGCCGAAGAAACGCGTGAGAGGGATGTTTACCGAACCTTGCTTGAAAAACTTGAGCAGGCGCGGCAGGCTTTGGGTGGCCAGGTGTTCGACGTGCTGGGCAAACTCCACTTCGAGGGTCGGCCGCTGCGCGATCTGCTGATCGAGGCCATCCGCTACGGAGACCAGGCCGACGTGCGCGCGCGTTTGACGGAGGCTATCGCTCATGCCGTGGATCGCCAACATCTGGAGGATCTGATCGAAGAGCGAGCCCTAGCCCACGACGCGATGGATGCGAGCCGGGTGGCGCGCGTGCGCGAAGAAATGGAGCGCGCCGAAGCGCGCCGCCTGCAGCCGCACTACATCGAATCGTTTTTCCTCGAAGCCTTCAGTCGCCTCGGCGGGACAATTCGCCAGCGCGAACCGCGCCGCTTCGAAATCACCCATGTGTCCGCACCCATACGGAACCGCGATCGAGCGATCGGCATGGGCGAACCCGTGCTGCAACGCTATGAACGAGTGGCCTTCGACAAGGGATTGCTGACGCCACCGGGACAGCCGATGGCGGCATTCATCTGCCCCGGACACCCCCTGCTCGACGCCGTTCTCGATCTGACCTTGGAACGCCACCGCGATCTGTTGCGCCGTGGCTCTGTGCTGGTGGACGAGCGCGATTCCGGCACCAAGGCACGTGTACTTTTCTATCTCGAGCATGCCATCCAGGATGCGCGGACGCTTCCTTCCGGAGAAAGGCGCACCATTAGCAAGCGCATGATCTACGTCGAACTGGACGCCGAATCTCAACCGCGCCATCTGCACTACGCCCCCTATCTCGACTATCGCCCGCTCGCGGAGGGAGAGCCATCAGCCGACCATCTCCTCGATCGTCCCGAGTGCGCCTGGATTACGCGCGAGCTGGAGCAAACAGTTCTTGGTCACGCCGTCGCCCACGTCGTACCCGATCATCTGGCCGAGGTACGGGGACGCCGTCTCAACTGGATCGAAAAGACCCGGGCCGCGGTCAAGGACAGGCTGACCAAGGAAATCGCCTACTGGGACCATCGCGCCGAGCAGTTGAAGCTCCAAGAGCAGGCCGGCAGGGCGGGCGCGCGGCTCAACTACGGTGAAGCGCGCCGGCGCGCCGATGAATTGCAGGTTCGCCTGCAAAGGCGGCTGGTCGAACTCAATGCCGAAGCCCAGCTCTCAGCACTGCCACCGACGGTTCTCGGCGGCCTCGTCGTTATGCCA
>JACCYU010000030.1 GCA_013696315.1 Gammaproteobacteria bacterium
CCGATCAGTTCAAGGAGCGCGGCTACAACATCGTCTCCGGCGGCACCGACGATCATCTGTTCCTGGTGGATCTGGTCGACAAGGGCATCACCGGCAAGGACGCGGACGCGGCATTGGGAAGAGCGAACATCACCGTCAACAAGAACGCCGTGCCCAACGATCCGCAGTCGCCGTTCGTCACCAGCGGCATCCGCATCGGTTCGCCGGCGATGACCACGCGTGGGTTCAAGGAGCACGAAGCCAGGACCCTGACGGACTGGATGTGCGACGTGCTCGACAACCTCGACAACGAAGACACCGTTAAACGCGTCAAAGGCGAGGTGCTTGAGTTGTGCAAGAAGTTTCCGGTCTATACACAGAGCTGACAAAGTTTCGCTGTTTACGGCGTTGCGGCTAACGGATCGTGCGCGGGCAACCGCGCCCGGTACGATGCCGGCTCTAGGCCTTGTCCTGCGATCGGACTACCGCCATCGCGATGTCGGTCTGGGCAACGATGGGTAGACGCTGTACGCCGGATGTGGCGATGCCGCGGCGCCCTGTCCAGAACACGTGCGCGTAGGAATCCATGCGTTGTCCTTTTTGCGGTGAGCAGGACACGAGGGTCATCGACTCGCGGCTGGCCGGCGATGGCGATCAGGTGCGACGCCGGCGCGAGTGCCTGTCGTGCGGGGAACGGTTCACGACGTTCGAGAGCGCGGAACTCAGTCTGCCCCGGGTCGTCAAGCGCGACGGGCGCCGGGAACCTTTCAATGATGCAAAGCTGCGTGGCGGTTTGCTGCACGCTTTCGAGAAGCGCTCGGTGGAAACCGACGATATCGAGGCGCTGGCCAACCGTGTCAAGCGCCGCATGCTGGGCGCGGGCGAGCGCGAAGTAGCGAGCCGTCTGCTCGGTGAATGGGTCATGGAAGAGCTGCGCGGCCTGGACCACGTCGCCTATGTGCGCTTCGCCTCGGTGTACCGCAGTTTCGAGGACGTGCAGGCCTTTCGCGAGATCATCGAGGGTCTGGAGCGGGAACTCACACCAGAAATGCAGAAAAGCCAGATCCCGCTGCTGAACGACGACGCGCTCGACTGAGGCACGGAGCAATCCGGATGCGCCGACCATGCGCGTTGTGATGACAAACTTATAGCGATTCCGCATTGACCACTTCGCTCGATCATCAACTCATGGCGCGTGCCCTTCGGCTTGCGGATTGCGGTCTTTATAGCGCGCGCCCTAACCCGAGGGTTGGTTGCGTGCTGGTCAACGAGGGCCGCATCGTCGGCGAGGGATTTCACGCACGAACCGGTGAGGCCCACGCCGAAATCAACGCGTTGCGACAGGCAGGCAGCGCCGCCGCAGGCGCCACAGCTTACGTCAGCCTGGAACCCTGTTGTCACCACGGGCGCACGCCGCCCTGCGTGCAGGCGCTGATCGATGCCGGCATCAAAAGGGTTGTGGCCGCGATCCCGGATCCGAATCCAAATGTCGCGGGTCAGGGTCTTGCCGCGCTGCAGGGGGCGGGCATTCGGATCGATTGCGGCGTCATGGGGTCCGAGGCACGATCGCTCAATCGCGGGTTCGATAGCCGAATGCGGCGCGGCCGGCCGTGGATAAGAGTTAAATCGGCGATGAGTCTGGACGGACGCACCGCGATGGCGAGCGGCGAAAGTCGCTGGATCAGCGGCGACGCCGCGCGCCGCGATGTTCAATACTTGCGCGCGCGAAGCTGCGCGATTGTGACCGGCGGTGGCACATTGCGCGCGGACAATCCTAGGCTGAACCTGCGGCTTAAGACTGAGGATTTTGCCGACGACAGCACCGGTTACGGCTGCAAATGCGAGCCGCCACCCGCGCCGCCATTGCGCGTTATCCTGAGCAGCAATCTCAATATCGACCCGCAAGCACGAGTTTTTACACTGCCGGGCCAGTGTCTGGTTATCGCGTCGGACGCAACGCATGATTTAGAGCGTAAACTGCGCGCCATGCAGCGCAACAATGTTGAAGTGACGACGGTCTCCTCGAATGACCATGGCCTGGATCTTGAAGCCGTCATGGGCGAACTCGCCCGGCGTGAGCTCAATGAAGTGCAGGTCGAAGCGGGACCGGCGCTAACCGGCGCGCTGTTGCGCGGGAATCTGGTGGATGAATTGATCGTTTACTTGGCGCCGATGCTAATGGGCGACTGCGCGGGAGGTCTTGCGCATCTGCCGAATATAAAATGCATGCGCGACCGCCTGCCCCTGGTGCTTAACGACACCCGCATCATTGACGACGATCTGCGTCTAACCCTGACACCAGCGTCAAACGCTTAAGCTTTCATGTTTACCGGAATCGTACAAGGCACGGCGTCGGTGCTGGACATGATGCGCGGACACAAGGATGTGAGGCTCCGTATTCAATGCGCGACGAAGGATATCGTGCGCGGCGACAGCGTGGCAATAAGCGGTGTTTGCCTGACGGTCACCGAGCTTGCGGACAACGCGCTCGGCATGGACGTCTCGACCGAAACCCTGGCGCATACCACGCTCGGCCGCTTGCAGCCGGGTGACCCGGTCAATATCGAAACCGCGCTGAAAATGGGTGACCCACTGGGTGGCCACCTGGTGAGCGGCCACGTGGATGACGTCGGCGAAGTCCTTGAGCGAACTCCGGTCGGCGCGTCCGTGCGCCTGCGGTTCGTGGCGCCGGCATCGCTGGCTCGCTATATCGCGGTAAAGGGCTCCATCGCCATCGACGGCGTGAGCCTTACGGTCAATGAGGTGCATGGTGCTGAATTCAGCGTGAACATTATCCCGCATACGCTTGACGTAACGACGCTAAATGCGTGCAAACAAGGTACGCACGTCAACCTGGAGGTCGATCTCATCGCGCGCTATCTGGAGCGTTTGCAGCTGGGCGAAGCCGCGGCGCAGGCGGACACCGGGCCCGCCGACGCCCCTGGTATCGACCGGCCCGCTCGCTGAGCGCTCGGATGCAAGTTACATCCATGCGTTTCGATTCCATTCCCGACATCATCGATGACCTCCGCGCGGGCAAGATGGTCATCGTCGTGGACGACGAGGTGCGCGAGAACGAGGGCGATTTGCTGATGGCGGCCAGCATGGTGCGGCCGCAGGACATCAACTTCATGGCCCAGCACGGGCGCGGGCTGGTGTGTTTGACCTTGACCCGCGAGCGTTGCAGGCAGTTGAATCTGCCGCTGATGGTCGGCAACGAGAGCGAACAGCGCAGCACCAATTTCACCCTCTCGATCGAGGCGAGCGAGGGGGTGACTACCGGCATCTCGGCGTACGATCGTGCGCACACGATTCGCACCGCGGTCGCGCCCAACGCGGCCCCCGCCGACCTGCGGCAGCCGGGTCACATCTTTCCAATCATGGCGCAGCCAGGTGGCGTGCTGAACCGGGCCGGACATACCGAGGCCGGTTGCGATCTCGCGCGACTGACCGATCTGGAGCCCGCGGCGGTAATCGTCGAGATTCTTAACGAAGACGGTTCCATGGCGCGCCGTGCCGACCTGGAAAAATTCGGCGCACGGCATGGGCTCCGCATCGCAACTATCGAAGACCTGATCCGCTACCGGCTCGAACACGAAAAGACCGTGCGACGGGTGGCCGAGAGCGCCATCGCCACGCACTTCGGTGACTTTAGGCTGGTCGCCTATGAAGATGTCATCGGCCGTGGCGTGCATCTCGCGCTGGTTAAGGGCGAGATCGCATCGCGGCAGCCGGTGCTGGTGCGGGTGCATATCGAAAACACCCTTTGCGATGTACTGTCGGCCACCACGTCACGCTGCCACTGGCCCATGCAGGCGGCAATGCGGCGCATTGCCGAGGAGGGGCGCGGGGTGGCGGTGCTGCTGAGAATTCCCGCGCCCGCCGGCGATATCCTTCGGCAGATCCGGCGCCTGAGCCGGGCAACGGCGGTCGAGGATGACGACCGTGCCGATCATGTCGAGGATCACCGCACTTTGGGCATAGGTTCGCAGATCCTGGCGGATCTCGGCGTCAGACAAATGCGATTACTCGGCGCGCCCAAGCGTTATCATGGTCTGGGCGGCTTCGACCTCGAAATATTGGAAACCATTCCGGATTAAGAGCCCGGATTAAAAACACAATGAAACTTGTCCCATAACACGATGATTATAAATTCTGTTCATACGATCGAAGGCGATATGTCGGCGAGTGACGCCAGGTTCGGCATCGCCGTAACGCGCTTCAACAGTTATATCGTCGAGCATCTGGCGGCAGGGGCGGTGGCTACCCTGAAGCAGCACGGTGTGGACGAAACACGCATAGAGATCGTGCGCGCGCCGGGCGCATTCGAGTTGCCGCTGGTGGTAAGGCGCATGGCGCAATCGGGCAATTACGACGCGCTGATCGCGCTTGGTTGCGTGATACGGGGCGCCACGGCGCATTTCGAGTATGTCGCGGGGGAATGCGCGCGCGGCCTGTCCAGGATCGCGCTGGATGCGGATGTGCCGGTCACGTTCGGCGTGTTGACCACTGAAACGGTGGAGCAGGCCATCGAGCGCGCCGGTGCGAAGGCGGGCAACAAGGGCGCGGATGCCGCCGTAGCAGCCCTGGAGATGGTCAGTCTGTTGCGCAAACTGCGTGGCTGACCTCGCAATTCGGCGCCTGGCTGCCGGTCGCCGCTGGTCGCGCCGGCTGGCCATGCAGGCGGTTTATCAGTGGCAGATGACCGGGCACCCGGCAGACGAGATCGAACGACAGTTCCGGGAAAATGCGGATTTCGTCAAAGCCGACTGCGAGTACTGGCAGGATCTGCTTTACGGCGTGGTGGATCGCGTCTGTGAGCTGGATGCTGCGTTGGCTGAGCATATGGCGTGGCGGGTGGAACACGTGGACCCGGTCGAACGCGCCATCCTGCGCTGCGCGTGTTTAGAGCTGTTGCAGCGCCAGGATGTGCCGTTCAAGGTGATCATCAACGAAGCGGTCGAACTGGCAAAAAAATTCGGCGCGGAACAGGGGCATAAATTCGTGAATGGCGTGCTGGACAAACTTGCCACGCGAATTCGGCCGCACATGCGCTGAATGCCCGTGCCGCCGCTTAAGCATCGGTACGCACCGGCGCGGCGGTTTGCGCCCGCCAGTGAAACGCTGGCGCGTGCTTAGCGAAGCCGAACTCATTCAGCGGTATTTCATGTCCGCGCCACGCCGCGCGGACGTGGTGCTGGGTATTGGCGACGACGGCGCAATCATCCACGCAGAGGCCGGGCACGATATCGTGGTCAGTGTAGACACGTTAATCGAAGGCGTGCATTTCCCACCCGACACGCCCCCCGCCGCGGTAGGCCACAAGTCGCTGGCGGTCAATCTGAGCGATCTGGCCGCGATGGGCGCCGAGCCTGCTTGGGCGACCCTGTCGTTAACTTTGCCTTGTGTCGATGAGAACTGGCTAGCGGCTTTCAGCGCGGGTTTGTTCGGACTTGCGGATCGTTATCAAGTCGAGCTGATCGGCGGCGATCTGACCCAAGGCCCGTTGAGTATCACCATTCAGGTTATGGGGTCACTGCCGCGCGGCGAGAGTCTGCGACGCGACGGTGCGCGCGCGGGCGATCTGATCTTCGTGACCGGCACCATCGGCGATGCCGGGCTGGGTCTAGAGGCGGTTTGCAAGATGCGCGCGCTGAACGCCGCCAGCATGGAATGGTGCCTGTCGCGGTTGAACAAACCCTCACCGCGGGTGGATGCGGGAGTAAAGTTGAGAACTGTCGCCAGCGCCGCTATCGATGTATCGGATGGCCTGGCCCGCGATCTTGACCGCATATTATCCGCCAGCGTGGTGGGCGCAAGCTTGGATTTGAGGTCGATCCCGGTGTCGGCTGCCGCCCGTGATGCTTACGCGGGTCAGGTCGCCTGGCCCGCCGTGCTGACCGCCGGTGACGATTACGAGTTGCTGTTTACCGTGCCACCCGCGCGTGCGAGTGAACTGACGATCCTGTTTGCCGACGCGGACTGTGACATCACTCGCATCGGCGTAGTGGAACCCGCCGCAGGCCTGCGATTCACGCTGGGCGGGGCGGCATGGAAACTGCTTGTGCCCGCGGGTTACGACCATTTCGCCGGCCGATGAACCGACCCCCACAACTCACCGCGCGCGGGGTGCTGGTCGATCCATTGCACTGCCTGGCGTTCGGCGGCGGCGCCGGGCTGATTCCATACGCGCCCGGCACCGCGGGGACGCTTGTGGCGTTGCCGGTATACATGATCCTGCAACCCCTGTTGTTACCGCTTTATCTGGCGGTACTGGCGGCCATGCTGGCGGCCGGCACATGGATCTGTGGCCGCGCTTCCATGGCGCTGGGCGTACACGACCATAGCGGCATCGTCTGGGATGAGATCGTCGGGTATCTCGTCACCATGCTGACGGCGCCGGCCGGCTGGGGGTGGATGCTCGCGGGATTCGTCGTGTTTCGCCTGTTCGATATCGCGAAACCATGGCCTGTGAGTCTGGTTGATCGGCGTCTCGGCGGTGGCGCCGGCATCATGCTGGACGATATTGTCGCCGGCCTTTATGGTCTGGTCGCCATGCAGGTTCTGGCGATGGTCTTTTGAGCGGTTTTTTCTACCGTTCATAAGCCATCGATCAAGGCACGGACACAAAGCAGACAAGGCCACGTTAAAATAACCGTTCGTCAGATATAGCGCCCGAATTTCTAACTATAAAGCGGCTGACTATAAAGCGGCGCGCAGTTTTGCACCGTAGAAATCAGAACCGGCAAATCGGAAACGCGAAGCGATGGACAAGGACGCACTGCGAATACCGACAACGATGCAGCGTGCCGATTTGTGGGTTGATCCGGGGCAGTGCGTGAGTGGCTCTATATTCCTGCATCTGGAAACCAGACGACATGCGGGCCAGGAGCGCCCGGAAGACGTTCTCAATGAGCCGGAGCCCTTTCTGGTGTTCAGAACCGATCCGCCCAATGAATTGCGGCTCTACTGCAAGCGCCGAATTACCCTTATGCAGTACCTCGATGAGCAGCCATCGAATGAGATGGCGGGGCGCACGATCCTGGGCTGTCGCCTGCTGTTGGCCGACGGCGTCATGGTCGCGGGTTCGATCAGGGAATTTCTGCCTCCCGAGCGCCCGCGCCTGTTCGACTATCTGAACAACTGCTCGGAAAGCTTCATTAGGCTGCACCTGGAAGCCGGCATGGTCGGTCTTATCAACAAGGAGCACATCATCTATGCAAGCGCCGTCAGGGACGCTTTCGTTTAGCGTCATTGTGGGATGGTGGCGATCTTCGATGGCATCCGGGCGGAGCGGCTGATAAATAAGGTATTGTCGGCCGGCACGCTCGACAACGCGGGCGGCGCGCAGGCGCTGGGCAAGCTGGAAACGGTCGCGCGCTCCGCGATTCCGAAGATCGTCTCGCGGCTTGGCGCCGCGCAGCACGAGGAGGCCGGGTTGCTGGTCGAATTGTTGCGCAGGCTGATCGACAAAAATACGCTGGCATTCTGTTTGCCAGGTCTGGCCGAGCGCGATGAGCAGATCGTATCGGGTGTCGTGAGCGCGATTGTCGGTGCGCGCAGCATCGACGCCAACAAACTGCTGCCTCTGCTCGACGATGTAAACGTGTCAAAGCCGGCGATCCTGGAAATCCTGTCGGCCCACAAGCATGCGTTGCACGCGGAGAGCCTCCTGCGCTACGCCAACAAGCTCGAGTATCAGGAACAGACGGCCCTGTTTCGAATCATCGAAGAAGCAGCCGACGAGCAGTTGGTGCCCGCGCTGATCAATCGGCTGGATGCACAGGATCCAGGGATGCGCGCGCGCGTGGTCGGCGTACTGTCGCGCTTCCCCACGCCTGCCGTGCGGGACGCGTTGCGAAGGCTGCTTGAGGATAATCACAAAACGGTACGGCTCGCGGCGCTCCAAGCGCTGGCCCGCATCGGCGCCGGCATGGATGTGCCGCAGCTATGCCGGATGCTTAAAGAGCCGGACATCAAAATCCAGAGCAAAGTAATTGAGCTGCTGGTTTCACTCAATCACCCCGACACCGTGAAAC
>JACCYU010000031.1 GCA_013696315.1 Gammaproteobacteria bacterium
GGGGCGTCCCGTAAACCGCGCAGTCGCCGCCAGCCTGTGTAGAGCGCCCTCGAGCTCGCGGATGTTGGAGCGAATGCGTTTGGCCACAAAAAAGGCTACATCGCCGGGCAGTTCGATCTTCCCCTGCTCGGCCTTGCGCTGCATGATCGCGACCCGTGTTTCGAGATCGGGGGGTTCGATGGCCTGCGTAAGTCCCCAGCCAAAGCGTGATTTCAGCCGCTCTTCCAGTCCTTCCACCCCTTTGGGATAGCGGTCACAGGTGAGGATGATCTGTTGCTGACCCTCGAGCAGCGCGTTGAAAGTATGGAAAAACTCTTCCTGGGACCGATCCTTGCCGGCGAAAAACTGGATGTCGTCGATTAACAAGGCATTTACCGAGCGATAAAACCGTTTGAATTCATTGATGGCATTGTGTTGCAGGGCCTTGACCATGTCGGCAACGAAACGCTCGGAGTGAAGGTAGACCACCTGGCGACGGTCATCATGGGCGCGCACGTAGTTGCCGATTGCGTGCATGAGATGAGTTTTGCCCAGCCCCACGCCACCGTAAATGAACAGCGGGTTGTAAGCGACGCCCGGGTGCATTGCCACCTGTAGGGCGGCGGCCCTGGCGAGCTGATTCGATTTGCCCTCGACAAAATTGTCGAAGGTAAAGTTTGGATTAATGTTCGAAGCGACCAGGGCGGGCGCCGGACCGGAAGATTTTGCGGATTTTACCGTCGCAACTGTGAATTTTCCGGCTTGCGCACGGCGCGATTCCTGACTGAGGCTGCCGATCTCCAGCGAGATATCCGGGTGTGCATCCTCGGCAAGACCTTCCGCAAGCTGTCTGATGCGTTCCAGAAAATGGTTCCGGACCCAGTCCAGCACGAATCGATTGGGCGCCAGCAACCGCAGCGACCCATGATCCTCGACCGCGTGCAGCGGCCTTATCCATTGATTTAATTGCTGTTCGGGAAGCTCACTTTCCAAGCGTCCGACACATCTGTTCCAGAGCGAATTCGCCGCCAAAATAAACCCCACCCACTGACTTGCCCGACCGGACTAGCGGCGCAGTTTAGCTCGCGCGACACGAGTTATCCACACGCCGGGACGGTGGCGCGCATACCAAAATTGACAAACCATTCGGCGCTGATTATGTTTGCAACCCTTTCGCCCGCGTTCAGCCGGACTCACACCATGAAGCAAACATTTCAACCGAGCAAACTGCGGCGCAAGCGCACGCACGGCTTTCGGGTGCGCATGCGCACCAACGGCGGGCGTCGGGTGTTAAACAGCCGGCGCGCCAAGGGCAGAGCGAAACTCTGTCCATAAAAACGTCCGCCTCTTAAGCAAGCGCTTAACAGGCACTTGAGTAGTTGCTAACCAACCGATAGCCGCGCACATCGAACAGGGGCAACGCTTCAGCCCTCGGGTGCGCCTCACCGACGCTCGGGAATTCCGCCGAGTTTTTGAGGAGGCCGTTCGTTGTAGCGACCGCGCGTTCACGATTCTGGCGCGCCCCGGCCCGTGCGCGCATGCCCGGCTCGGACTCGCGATCTCGAAAAAATGCGCCAGGCGAGCCGTGGCTAGGAATCGCATCAAGCGTCTGGTCAGAGAAAGTTTCCGCGCGGCCCAACACGACCTCCCGGCCGTCGATCTGGTGGTAATGTGCCGGCCGGTTATTAACGACATGACCCATGCCGAACTGCTGGCGGCACTGCGAAAGCTCTGGCAGTGTGTAAGAAATCGATGCAGACACTCCTGATTCGGATACTCAAGCTTTACCGGCTGGCACTGAGCCCGTATCTCGGACAGCACTGTAGGTTCGCACCGACGTGCTCGTGTTACACGATTGAAGCAATAGAGACTTATGGCACGCTGCGCGGCGGCTATCTCGGGTTGCGCCGGCTGCTGCGGTGTCATCCATGGTGCGCCGGCGGTTTCGATCCGTTGCCCCGCGCCACTAACAGCTATCCCTGCCTGATCGAACATGCGCGCAAGCACGACTAAGGAATTATATGCCTGTGGATAGCCAGCGAGTGCTGCTCTATTTTTCGCTGGTGCTCACGTTGTTCCTCATCTGGTCAGCGTGGCAGCGCGACTATGGCCCCCGCCCGGACCCGAGTCCAGCGTCCCAGAGCACGAACCAGACTCGCGCGCTTCCAGCCGGCGACATGAGTAACAACCGTGCTGATGTGCCGCAATCGCCAGTGGTGCCGGAAAACGTCGGGGGCATCGCCGAACCACGCGCAGCGACGGCGGGCGGCAGGCGTATCCGGGTCGTCACGGACGTGCTCGACATCGAGATCGATACCGAGGGTGGTGACATTCGTCGCGCCGCGTTGCCAACCTACCCGGCAAACGCAGATGACCCCGACGAACCGTTCGTGCTGATGCACAGCGATCCGGCGCTCGGGGTATACATCGCGCAGTCCGGTCTGGTTCATGATCGCACCGCTCACGGGGGTACGGGCGAGCATCTGGCGCCGACTCACCATGCGATCTATACGGCCGCGCGCGATGAATACCGGCTGCGCGCCGGCGAGGACGAACTGCGGGTGCCGCTGACCTGGCAAGGCCCCTCGGGCGTACTGGTAAGAAAGGTATTCACTTTTCATCGCCGGGATTTTCTTATCGACGTTAGCCACACCGTCGTTAATCGCAGCGAGCAGGCCTGGAGCGGCCGGCAGTATCGTCAGTTACGGCACGGCCCCATTCGTGACGAAGATAAATCCATGCTGCTTTACACCTACACGGGGGCTGCGTATTACGACGGCCATTACGAAAAAGTGCCATTCGACGACATGCAGGGCGAGGGTTTAAGCCGCGAGATCACGGGCGGCTGGGCCGCGATGCTGGAGCACTATTTCGTCTCCGCGTGGGTGCCGCGAGCGAACGAGCGAAATTTCTACTACACCAACGTGGTGCGCGAAGGCGGTCAGCCGCAATATATCATCGGCCTGCGCTCCGCCGCTTTGAACGTCGCGCCAAACGCCAGCGGCACCTTCAACACCCGCATTTTTGTCGGGCCCAAGCTGCAGGAGCACCTCGATGAAATCGCCCAGGGCCTGGACCTGGTGGTGGATTACGGTATTTTCACGGTGCTCGCCAAGCCACTGTTCTGGGCGCTGGAGAAAATTCACGATGTTGTCGGCAACTGGGGCTGGGCAATTGTAATCCTGACCCTGCTGATCAAGCTGGCTTTCTACAAGCTGTCGGAGACCAGTTACAAGTCCATGGCCAGGATGCGCAACGTGCAGCCCCGCATGGCGGCACTCCGGGAGCGCTACGCCAATGACAAGCAGAAGATGAATCAGGCGCTGATGGAGTTGTACAAGACCGAAAAGATCAACCCGCTGGGCGGTTGCCTGCCAATCCTGGTGCAGATACCGGTTTTTATCTCCCTATATTGGATGTTGCTGGAAAGCGTGGAGATGCGTCAGGCGGACTTTATGCTCTGGATAAACGACCTCTCCAGCCGCGATCCATTCTTTATTCTGCCACTCCTGATGGGCGTGACGATGTTCATCCAGCAAAAGCTTAATCCGGCGCCCCTGGACCCGATTCAGGCCAAGGTGATGATGGTATTGCCGGTGGTGTTTACGGTGTTCTTTGCATTCTTCCCCTCCGGCCTGGTGCTGTACTGGT
Source organism: Gammaproteobacteria bacterium (assembly GCA_013696315.1). Taxonomy (NCBI): domain Bacteria; kingdom Pseudomonadati; phylum Pseudomonadota; class Gammaproteobacteria; species Gammaproteobacteria bacterium. The sequence goes on from JACCYU010000031.1 coordinate 3,631, forward strand.
TCGTCAATAATCTGTTGTCGATCGCGCAGCAGTGGGTGATCACCAAACGCATCGAGCGCGGCGTCAAGCCCGCTGAGCAGGATTGATGCGCCTGTTTGCGCATCGTCGCCCGAAACCATCACGATTGACTCATAGCGTAGCGCTAGCAGAGACTATCGCCGCGGTTGCCACGCCGCCTGGCCGTGGCGGCATTGGTGTGGTGCGCGTGTCAGGCCCAAATACCGCGGAAATCGCAATAACGCTGTTGGGCAGCCTACCCTCGCCGCGGGTGGCCACATACCAAGCCTTTCGGGATGCACAAGGTCATCCGATCGATGCCGGCATCGCGCTGTTTTTTCCGCGACCGAATTCATTCACGGGCGAAGACGTGCTGGAACTGCAAGGCCACGGCGGGCCGGTGGTGATGGATATGGTGTTGAATAGCGTGGTCGCCGCCGGCGCCCGGATCGCGCGACCCGGCGAGTTCAGCGAGCGTGCATTCCTGAACAACAAGCTCGACCTCGCGCAGGCCGAAGCGATCGCCGATCTGATCGACAGTCACACCGAACAGGCCGCCCGCGGTGCCCTGCGCTCATTGCACGGCGACTTTTCAAGTGCAATCCATGATCTCGTCGATAGTCTGATCGAGCTGCGTGGCTTTGTGGAAGCGGCGCTGGATTTTCCGGATGAGGAGATCGATTTTCTGGCCGACGACACAGTCGCTCAACGTCTTCGCGCATTGCGTGAGCGGCTGGACGGCGTGCTCGATAGCGCGCGTCAGGGCAGTCTGCTGCGCGAGGGTTTGAGCATCGTTATCGCCGGGCGACCCAACGCGGGCAAGTCGAGCCTGCTCAACCGTCTCGCGGCTACGGATATCGCGATTGTGACCGAACTTCCGGGCACTACGCGCGACGTTCTGCGGCAGGACATACAGATCGACGGCATGCCATTGAGAGTCATCGACGTCGCGGGCCTGCGTGAGGGCGCCGACGCCGCCGAGCGCGAGGGCGTACGACGAGCGTGGCTGGAAATCGAGGCTGCCGACCTGATCCTGCTGGTGGTGGATGGTGCCTGCGGCGTGCAGGCGCAGGAGCAGGGTATTCTTGGGCGACTGCCCGCGCGTACGCCAGTTGTCACGGTCTGGAACAAGATCGATCTTGGCGACACGCTCGCCGGCGAGCGCGATGGCGTCGTGTACGTCTCGGCGCTCACGGGCGCGGGTCTGGACGCGCTGCGTGAGGCACTGAAGAAGCACGCGGGTTTCAACGCCAGCCCGGAAGGCGTTTATCTCGCCCGCCGACGTCATCTCCAGGCATTACAGTCCGCCGGCCTCGCGCTGGCGCGCGCGCAAGACGTATTGAGTTCGCAGCGGGCCGGCGAACTGCTCGCCGAAGAGTTGCGCGCCGCACAGCAGGCCTTGGTCGCGATCACTGGCGAATTTACTTCCGATGACTTGTTGGGACGGATTTTTTCCAGGTTTTGTATCGGCAAATGAAGCGTGTCGGTCATCGCCTGAGGCGATCGCAGGTGCTGGGCAGGTCATGTATCTGGATTCGAGCTCGAATTGCGCTATCCTAAACGCACACCGACACAGCGCAGGAACGGTTACGAGCGACTGGGTCGCCAGGCGGTCAATGTTCTATATAAGGAGGACGGTATGGTTCGAGCAGGCGCGGTCGCGCTACTGGTGTCGTTCGCGTCGCAGGCCGGCGCGGTCGACATCGACATTATCAATCCCGATCAGGGCGCTTTCCGCGGTGTCTCGGAAGACCTGGCCGCAGCATTCAGTTACAAGACATTGAACCCCACCGAGCCGCTCGGTTTGACGGGGTTCAACGTCGGCATAATCGGCAGCTACACGTCGATCGATAACGAACAGGCGTTTGAAGACCTGGTTGGCGAAGAGGTCTCGCAGCTCGGGACTGTCGGTATCGGCGTCACCAAAGGCCTGCCGGCGGGATTTGATATCGGCGCCTTCTACTCGGCTGATCCTAGCAACAGCGTGCGGCTGTACGGCGGTGAAATCCGTTACGCCTTCGTGCCTGGCAACGTGGTGCTGCCCGCCATCGGTACCAGGGTGGCCGGGACCAATCTGGAGGGGATCGACCAGTTCAGCATGCAGACCTTGAGTGTCGATGTGTCGGCCTCGAAAGGTTTCGCGTTTTTCACGCCTTATGCAGGTGTGGGCCAGGTGTTCGCGTTCAGCAATCCCGACGAGGAGCTCGCCCTCGACGGCGAAAGATTCAACGATACGCGTGTCTTCGGGGGCGCACGTCTGACATTCCTGCCATTTCAGTTGATAGGCGAGATCGATAATGTGGGCGGCGCGACTTCTTACAATCTGCGCGTAGCCGTGGGTTTGTAGATGCATTGGCGCGCGCGCGATAGAGATTGGCGTCTCAAGCTTCGGGAGTTTTCGTGAACGATGAATCAGGCGTCGCTCAGGCGCGGTGCGATGAAAATGGTGCGGATACTCACCGCCTGGTGAGTGACTATTATGGCAAGGTGCTGAAATCCTCCGCTGACCTGCAGACCAGCGCGTGCTGCACGGCCGCGGCGATGCCCGCGCACCTGGCTGCGTTGCTCAAGGACATTCACAGCGAGGTCAAGGATCGCTTTTACGGTTGTGGATCGCCGATTCCCCCCGCGCTGGCGGGTGCGACTGTGCTGGATCTGGGCTGCGGAACCGGGCGTGACTGCTACCTGCTCTCGAAGCTGGTGGGCGCTGACGGGCGCGTGCTAGGCGTGGACATGACCGAGCAACAGCTCGCCGTCGCGCGCCGGCATCGTGACTGGCACGCGGAGAAATTCGGTTACGCCAACGTCGAGTTTTATCAGGGATACATCGAGGATCTGAAAACCGCTGGCATTGCCGATGACACGGTCGATGCGGTGGTATCGAATTGCGTGATGAATCTCTCGCCCGTCAAGCCAAAGGTATACAGCGAGATCTTCCGCGTGCTCAAACCCGGCGGCGAGCTATATTTCTCGGATGTATTCGCCGACCGACGTGTTCCCGTGGAGCTTGCGCGCGATCCGGTGATGCTCGGCGAATGTCTGGGCGGCGCCATGTATATCGAGGACATTCGTCGCGCGATGGCGCGGGTTGGCTGCCTCGATGCGCGCGTTAGTCAATCCAGCCGTATTGATTTGCATGATGCCGACATCGCGCACAAGGCCGGCAATATCGGCTTCTATTCCATGACCGTGCGCGCCTTCAAGCTGGATCTCGAAGATCGTTGCGAGGATTACGGTCAGGTTGCCTATTATCTCGGCACCTGTCCTTCGCATCCGCACGGCTTCGAGCTGGACGATCATCACCGGTTTGTCACCGGCAAACCCATGCTGGTGTGCGGCAACACGGCGGATATGCTCAAGCAAACGCGTTACGCGCCACACTTTCGTGTGGTGGGCGACAGGCAAGTGCATTACGGCCTGTTCGACTGCACGCCCGGTCGAATAGCGCAGACCTCCGAGGCCGGCGCCAAGAGCGGCTGCTGCTAAGCACCCATCGCCGTCCATCATGAGTTTTCTCACATTCGATGTGATTGTTGTCGGCGGCGGACACGCGGGTACGGAAGCGTCGCTCGCCGCCGCGCGCACGGGCGCGCGCACCTTGCTGCTCACCCACAACATCGAGACCATCGGCCAGATGAGTTGCAACCCGGCCATCGGCGGCATCGGCAAGGGGCACCTGACCAAAGAGATCGACGCGCTGGGCGGCGTCATGGCGCGCGCCGCGGATAGTGCCGGCATCCATTTTCGAATCCTGAACCGCCGCAAGGGACCCGCCGTGCGCGCCACCCGCGCACAGGCCGACCGGGTGTTGTATCGGCAGGCGATTCGAGAAGCGGTGGAACGGCAAGAAAATTTAAGCCTTTTCCAGCAGGCCGTAGACGATCTGCTAATCGAGGGCGAGCGCGTGACCGGCGTGGTCACGCAGATGGGTCTTGAATTTCGCGCGCGCGCAGTGGTGCTTACCACCGGCACTTTTCTGGGCGGCAGGATGCACGTTGGCGAGTCGAGCCACACCGGCGGGCGCGCCGGCGATCCACCTGCCGTTTCGCTGGCGACACGGCTGCGCGAACTGCCACTCAAAGTCGGACGCCTGAAGACGGGCACGCCGCCGCGCATCGACGGGCGCAGCATTGATTACGACCTACTTCAGGAACAGCCGGGCGATCAGCCGGTGCCCGTATTTTCGTTTACAGGCCGGTCCGAACAGCATCCACGCCAGGTCTGCTGTCACATCACGCACACGAATCCACGCACGCACGACCTCATTCGCGCCGGCCTGCATTTATCGCCCATGTACAGCGGCGCGATAGCAGGCGTCGGGCCGCGATACTGTCCGTCTATCGAGGACAAGGTCGTGCGGTTCGCGGACAAGGCTTCGCATCAGATCTTCATCGAGCCGGAAGGCTTGACCACGCGCGAGGTATATCCCAACGGTATCTCCACCAGCCTGCCGTTCGAGACGCAATATAAGCTGGTGCGCTCGATTGCCGGCTTCGAGCAGGCGCATATTACGCGCC
>JACCYU010000032.1 GCA_013696315.1 Gammaproteobacteria bacterium
AACTACAATCGTCAGATACGGATCCGTTACGACGGTCACGAAATGGCCTTACTTAACTTTTCACAGTTAAATTGGAGGTTCAAGACTATGCGGCCGGGTGGGGTGGCGGTCGATTATCGACATGGAAGCCGGGGAGCGTAGGGATTGATCGTGCATCATTCAGCGGCCGACCCGCCCGGGGCTTCTGCCCTATGCGACGTCCGCCGGACCCCACGCTTACGTGCGCTTGTAGAATATTGCATCCATGAAAGCAACACGGCGCGCCCAAACATCTGCTTCTATCGTGTCCTTTGGCTCGATTGAGTTGAACCATGGTGAAGCGTGGATTAGCTTGAGAAGTAAGATGTACCCCTCCGGACGTTCAAAGTCCTTTTGGGCAACTGTAAGAGTCTTTGAAAGGTTGGTGCGCACGGAGGGTGATGCCACTGTGCAGTACACGTCGGGTCGCACGATGCAGAGCAAGCGCCCCCAGACCTTCATCGTAAATCCAAGATTTATGAGATCGCGAAGACTAGCTTCGAGCCGATTCCAATCTATCGGGAGAGTAAAACCAGCCATACGGTTCACCGCCCTGACGATGATTCGGTGTTGTTCCGTAGATCCGCCAGCCAAGAGATGACGAAACTGTCCGGAGGCGGCAACGTGACCAAGCCAGCCATAGGCCTTAATGCCTCCAATAATCCGTCGCTTTTCAATATCGTCAAAATTAGCTATGCGCCACGGCACAGGTAACTCACGCTCCGCTGCGTCCAACACATCGTGGTATCCTTGCCCGCTACGTTCGTGTTGCTCTAGGCCTTCAACTACCTTCGTGTAATAAATGCTCCAGTCGGCATTTCTAAGCCAGCTCGCAGTTGAAATATCCTCTTCAGCGCGCGGCGGCGTGCGAATGGCGTTCTTTCGCTCCTTACGAGCATTGGCCTCATAAGCCCTTCTGTATCGGTTAAGCCACTCTTGTGTTGGCACGAACGAATGTGTGTCCGAATGCCACTGCGACAGGCATTGTTTTAGATTGCGTACATCATTTTGCTTTCCCTTACCCGAAGTACCCTCAATCAGCGCGTTGATCTCCACATTCGTATAGAAGCCGCCATACGTCAGATTCGAGCTCCCGGCAAAAATTGCGTAGCGATTGCCACTCGTGAACATATAGACTTTCGGGTGGAACAGTTCTAATCGGCTATCAAATATTCGAATGTAAGCCCTTATATGCTCAAACCATTCTATTGCGTCGGGATGGGTGTGATTGAACGCCGTTCCGACGGTCGCCACTACAGATCCTTTGAAGGTTTCAAGATGCTTATAAGGTAAAGTTTTGCCGGGGTCGCCACACCATGCAACGGCGACATGAAGGGACGCGTACTCACCGCAGCACCGCAGAAACTCTTTTCCAAAGGATTCTGGCGTCGAGAATATACGTGATTTTCGCATGACTACTCTCCTTCGGGATCCCCGCGGCCTGTTTCGGCCGTGATTACGCCCATCTATCTGTCCCGGTAGCGAGCGACCATGTCCTGATAAGCGTCGATGCGACGATCCCGCAGATAAGGCCATGAGTGACGGACGCTCGCGGTGCGCGTCAGGTCGATGTCGACCACCAGTACCGATCGCTCGTCGTGCGGAGCTTGCGCGACTATTTCGCCCTGCGGCCCGCAGGCAAAGCTGCCGCCCCAGAACTGGCTGTCGAGACCGACGCCGGAGGGATCGCGTTCCAGCCCGACCCGGTTGCAACACAACAGCGGCAGGCCGTTGGCGATCGCGTGCGCGCGCTGAATGGTGCGCCAGGCGTCGTACTGGCGCGCTTGCTCGTCTTCGGTATCTTTGGGATCCCAGCCGATCGCACTGGGGTAGAGCAGCAGTTCCGCGCCGGCGAGCGCCATCACGCGCGCCGCTTCCGGGAACCATTGATCCCAGCACACCAGCACGCCCAGCCGTCCGAGCGAGGTGTCGATCGGCGTAAAGCCCAGATCGCCCGGCGTGAAATAGTATTTTTCGTAATAACCCGGATCGTCCGGGATGTGCATCTTGCGGTAGATGCCGGCGATACGGCCGTCGGACTCGATGACCACTGCGGTATTGTGATAAATGCCGGCAGCGCGGCGCTCGAAGACCGAGCCGACGATTACAACGTCCAGCGCGCCCGCAGTGGCGGACAGTTTTTCCGTGGTCGGTCCGGGAATGGATTCGGCAAGTTCGAAATTTGCTGGATCTTGGGTGTTGCAGAAGTAAAGGCTGGTGTGCAGTTCCTGCAGTAACACTAACTGCGCGCCCTCGCGCGCCGCCTGTTCGATGCCGCTTATGCTCGTCTTGAGGTTTTGCTCGTAGTCATCGCTGTTGGCGTGTTGTACCAGTCCCGTTCGCATCGCTCTCGTCCGATCTCAAGTGAACGCCCGCCGGCAGTTGCATGGTCATGCAGTGAAGGCTGCCATACTGCTGGATGAGCGCGGTGCAATCAATACAAACAATCTCGCGCTCCGGAAAGGCCGCCCCGAGCCGCAGCCTTGCGATCTCGTCCGCGGGATCATCGTAGATCGGCAGCAAAACCGCGTCATTGATAATCAGGAAATTGCTGTAGCTGGCGGGGAGCCGCTGACCGTCGCCGCTAATGATCGGCGCCGGCAAGGGCAGGGGGATGACTCGATAGGGCTGTTTCTCAAACGTGCGGAACGCTGCCAGCTCGGCCGCCATCGCCTTGAGCGGTGCGTAATGCGGGTCGTTCGGGTCATCGCAGGCGGTGTACGCGATGGTCCTAGGATCGCAAAAACGCGCCAGCATGTCGATGTGGCTGTCGGTATCGTCTCCCGCAAGCTGACCGTGCGTCAGCCACAACACCTGCTCGATACCGAAATGTTCATTGAAGCTCGCTTCCAGTATGGACTGATCGACACCGGGATTGCGGGTCGGCGACAGCAGGCACGCGCGAGTGGTGAGCATGCAGCCTTCGCCGTCGACGTCGATGCTGCCGCCCTCCAGCACGAGGAAAAGCCGCTCCAGCGCGATATTGCCGAACGCGCCTTTGCCATGCAAAGCGCCGGTCAGCGCGTCGTCCAGCGACGCCGGATACTTTCCGCCCCAGGCGTTGAAGCGGAAGTCCAGCAGTCTCGGCGCGCCGTTGCTCAATACCGTGAGCGGGCCGTAATCGCGGATCCAGGTGTCATTGAAAGGCGCCACGGTTAAACGCATGGACGCGAGATCGACAGTCTCCGCCCGCAGCCGTTCGCGCACGTAGCCCAAATGCACATCGTCAGCGCAGACGATAATAACGAGTTCCCGCCACGCGATCTGGCGCGCGATCTCAACATAAGTTGATTCAGCCGCGGCCAGGGTCCCCGCCCAGTCCGTTGCCTCGTGCGGCCAGGCCAGCATGACGCCGGACTGCGGCGCCCACTCCGCCGGTAACCGCTGGATGTGTTGCATCAATTGCATAGTCTATGTCTAGTTCCTAAGCCATCTGGTGCATCGAATTTCGTTACACCGGAAACAGCGTAACGGCGCCCCACTCGCCAGCGCGATACCCGCGCCGCATCCGCGCTCATCGGATTTGTGCACCTGTGCGGCGCATATATGTTTTAATCCGTCGCCATGTTTCGCCCCCTGGAATTGTATATCGGGCTGCGCTACACGCGCGCCAAACGCCGCAATCATTTCATTTCCTTCATTTCGCTCGTGTCGATGCTCGGCGTGGCTTTGGGGATTATCGTCATGATCACCGTGCTGTCGGTGATGAACGGCTTTCAGACCGAGGTGCGCGACCGAATTCTCGGCATGGCCTCGCACGCCACCATCACTGGCTTTAATGGGCAGTTAAATAACTGGCGCCAATTGGAAAAGCGCGTTGCCGGCCAGACGGAAGTCGCAGGCGATGCGCCGTATGTCGAGGGCCAGGCGATGCTGGTCAATGGGCAGCAGGTGAGCGGCGCGCTGCTGCGCGGGGTGTTGCCCGCCGAGGAGCCAGATGTTTCAGAAGTAAGCAAGCACATGAAGTACGGTGAGCTTGCGGATCTCAAGGCGGGTGAATACGGCATCGTGCTGGGCAGCGAGCTGGCCGCGATTCTGGGCGCAGACCCAGGCGGCAAGGTCACGGTGGTGACGCCGGAAGCCACGGTCACGCCGGCCGGCATTCTGCCTCGCTTGCGGCGTTTCACCGTCACCGGCATCTTCGAAGTCGGCATGCAGGAATACGATCGCACTGCCGCGTTCATTCATATCGCGGATGCGGCCACCTTGTTCGATCTGCCGGAGGGTGCCGTCAGTGGCCTGCGGCTGAAGCTCAAGGATCTGTTTCGCGCGCCCATCGTCAGCCGCGAGCTGGCGCAAAATCTCGGCGGCGCCTACTGGGTATCGGACTGGACGCGCGAGCACGTGAATTTTTTCCGCGCGGTGCAGATGGAAAAAACCATCATGTTCATCATCATGCTGCTGATCGTGGCCGTGGCGGCGTTCAATATCGTCTCGACCCTGGTAATGCTGGTGACCGACAAACAGGCCGACATCGCCATTCTCAGAACCTTAGGGATCACGCCCCGCCAGGTCATGGCGATCTTTATCATCCAGGGGACGATTATCGGGCTGGTCGGCACCGGGCTGGGGGTGCTGGGTGGCACCTGTCTTGCGCTCAATCTGGAGTCGCTGGTCGGTTGGCTGGAGCAGTCGCTGGGTATGCAGTTTCTGGCGCCGGATGTCTATTACATCAGTGAATTACCTTCCGACGTGCAATTCCCTGACGTGCTGCGCATCTCGGTTTCGGCTTTTGTCCTGTCCGTGATCGCAACGATTTATCCCGCCTGGCGCGCCGCCCGCACACAACCGGCGGCCGCCTTGCATTACGAGTGACGGCGGTGGACAACGACAATACGGCGCGGCCGGTGATCGAATGCCGGCGCCTGGCCAAATCCTACGCCGACACCGCCACACGGGTGGATGTGCTCAAAGACGTAAATCTGAAAGTCAACCTTGCCGAGAAAATCGCCATCGTCGGCGCTTCGGGTAGCGGCAAGAGCACGCTGTTGCATCTGCTGGGCGGGCTCGATACGCCCAGTGATGGCGAGGTCTTAATCGCTGGCGAAAACATGAGCAGGTTGAGCGACGCCAGCCGCGGGCGGTTGCGCAACCGCGCGCTCGGGTTTATCTATCAGTTTCATCATCTGTTGCCGGAATTCACGGCGCTGGAAAATGTTGCCATGCCGCTGGTTATCCGCGGCGAGAAACCGCGCGCCGCGATGGAAGTCGCCCGGAACTTGCTCAAAAGAGTGGGTTTGAGCGCGCGCGTGCACCACAAACCTGGCGAGTTGTCGGGCGGCGAGCGCCAGCGCGTCGCTATCGGTCGTGCGCTGATTACCGAACCCCAAGCGGTGCTCGCGGACGAGCCCACCGGCAATCTCGATCGCGGCAACGCCGAACAGGTTCATCGACTGATGACCGAACTGAACGACGAGTTCCGCACCAGCCTGGTGATCGTCACCCACGACGTGTCACTGGCCGCACGCATGGATACCGTTTATACCCTGGAGGATGGGGCGCTGAGTCCACCATAGCAGCCGCGCCGGACGATCGTCCGCGTTTATAAACGGCGGTTATGCCTCTGATCGCTTTATAACAATAGCGGCTACACGCACGCAGGCAAGCGCCTCGACATGATCATTATCGCATTGGGCTTGCTGGCGGGCGTAATGCTGCTGCATCAGCTCGCGGCCCTGCCGCCGGTGGCGTGCGTGTGGCTGCTGGTCGTCCTGTTTCCGCTGCTCGTTGGTTACAAAGGCCTGCGTTTTCCGCTGGCTATCGCGTGCGGATTTTTGTGGGCGCTTTATCAGGCGCACACAGCGTTGTATCCGGGGCTGGACCCAGCGCTGGAGGGCGATGACCTGGTGGTAACCGGTGTAATCGCCTCGATCCCGGAGCTGCGCGAACCCGCTACACGTTTTCTGTTCGATATCGAACGGATGCATACCCGCGTCGTCGGCCATTCGGTGCCGGAACGGGCACGGTTGAGCTGGTACGACAACGCGCCTGATCTGAAACTCGGTCAGCGCTGGAAGCTGACGGTGCGCCTGGCGCGCCCCAGAGGCTTCATGAATCCCGGCGGCTTCGACTACGAGGGCTGGTTATACAGCCAGAGCATCGGCGCCACCGGCTACGTTCGCGACGAGCCACGCGCGCATCGACTGCAGAGCAGTTTTACGGAACGGCCGATCGGACGGCTGCGCCAGGCGATTGCCGATGCCATCGCGCGGCATCTTGGCGATAGCGCCAACACCGGCGTTATCACGGCGCTCGCCATCGGCGATCGCGGCGCCATGACCCCGGAACGATGGCAACTGCTGCTGGACACCGGCACCAGTCATCTGCTTGCGATATCGGGTATGAACATCAGCCTGGTCGCCGGCATGGTGTACTTTTTGACCTTGTATATGTGGCGGCTCTGCGGATGGCTGTGCCTGCAACTGCCTGCGGCACGCGCGGCGGTGGTCACGGGTCTGATCGCGGCCTTCGGCTATGCGTTGCTGGCTGGCTTTTCCATACCGACCCAGCGCGCGGTCATCATGCTGACGGTCGTGATGGGCGCGTTGATGCTGGATCGCATCAGCCGGCCGGGTCACACGCTGGCGGTCGCGCTGATCGCGGTTCTGATATGGAGTTCGGCCGCGATACTCTCGGCGGGCTTCTGGCTGTCGTTCGCCGCGGTGGGGATCATCGTTTACAGCCTGCGCGGCAGGTCGCCGTCACAGAGCCGCTGGCGGCAGAGCGGGCGCCTGCAGGGGGCGTTGACCATCGGGTTGGCGCCGCTGACCTTGTTCTTCTTTCAGCGCGCCCCGCTGATAAGTTTTGTCGCGAACCTGGTGGCTGTGCCGTGGATAGGACTGGTGATCGGTCCGCTGATTCTCATCGCTGTCGCGTTGTTGCCGGTCGCGCCCGGACTCGCCGCCTCTCTGCTGAACGTCTCGGACTACGGTCTGGACCTGTTGTGGCGGGTGCTGGAGCTGCTCGCGGCGCTGCCATTTGCGCAATGGCATCAGGCGCCTGTTGGCTGGACCTTGTTGCCCGCGACGGTGGGGATGGTGTGGCTGCTCGCGCCGCATGGCTGGCCGGCGCGCTGGCTTGGCCTCTTATTGCTGTTGCCCATGGCGATGGTGGCGCCGGTACGACCAGCGCCCGGCGGCTACACGATCACCTTGCTGGATGTCGGTCAGGGTCTCGCGGCGGTGATCGAAACCCGCAATCACGTGCTCGTTTACGACACGGGTCCGCGTTTCAGTGACTATTTCAACGCCGGCGACGCGGCCGTCATTCCATACCTGCGACGGCGTGGCATCGAGCGCATCGACACCCTGGTGATCAGTCATCGCGACAACGATCATAGCGGCGGCGCGGCCGCGGTGCTGGCGGCGTTCCCGGTGACAAAGCTGCTGACCAGCGCACCGCGACGCTTCGATCAGATGCGCGCCGCGCGCTGCCGCGCCGGTCAACGCTGGCGCAGTGACGGCGTGACGTTCGAAATCCTGCATCCGTCGACAGTCGATACATGGCCTTCCACCAATAACCGCTCCTGCGTACTGCGCGTTGTCAGTGCCGGCGGTGCGGTGTTGCTGCCTGGCGATATCGAGGCGGATGCCGAGCGCGCTCTGGTGCGCACGCACGCCGCGCGGCTGGCAAGCGACGTGCTGGTGGTGCCGCATCACGGCAGCGCAACGTCGTCCAGCGCGAGGTTTATTGAAGCCGTCGGCCCTGAGCTGGCGCTGGTGTCAACCGCTTACCGGAACCAATGGGGCTTTCCCGCGCAGGAGGTGTTGGCTCGTTATCACAGACGCTCGATTGCCGTGGAAAACACCGCCACATCCGGCGCCCTGACAGTCACAGTGCACCCCTATGCCGGAATCACCTTAAGCGACGGTTACCGACAATCCGCGCGTAGTTTCTGGACAGCCCGCCCTTAAAAGTTAGACCGCGCCATGCCAGGCGTCGCATTCAGGCGCCGGGTGAAATCAAGTATGATTGCCACCCATTAACGGCTTCAAAGAAAGGGCTTTGCCGTGTTCGAGATCATCAAGGCCGGCGGGGGTTATGGCGCCCATCATCGCATGTTCGATCCTGGCGCTCGCGATCATTGGCGAGCGTTTCTGGAGCCTGCAACGCCAGCGGGTGATGTGCGCCAGCAGGGTAAGTTGACGCAAACTCACGTGTCCGCGCTACGCGACAGTTCGCCGCTGGGCCGTATTCTCGCGACCGGTCTGAGCAGCGCGAATGAAGACCGGCAGGTCATGAAGGAGTCGATCGAGGAGACCGGGCGTCACGTGGTGCACGAGCTGGAGCGATTTCTGAACACCCTGGGCACAATCGCGACGATCTCGCCGCTGCTCGGGCTGCTCGGTACCGTCATCGGCATGATGCAGATATTCGGCGCCATCACGGATGCGGGGGTGGGTGATCCGCGGCAGATGGCGGGCGGTATTTCGATCGCGTTGATCACCACTGTCGCCGGGGTTATGGTCGCCATACCCACTTTGTTTTTTTACCGCTATTTCCGCGGCCGGGTCGATGATCTGGTGATAAACATGGAAGCCGAGACCATCAAGATGATGGAAATCATGCGCGGCGAACGCCAGCAAACCGCGTCCGGCACAACTTCACGGAGACGCCGCGTGAGGTTCAAGGCCCGTCGCGGTGACCGGCTGGAGCTCAATTTGACGTCTCTGATCGACGTGGCGTTCGTGCTGCTGATTTTTTTCGTGCTGACCACGACGTTCGAACGCCACGCCGCGCTGCGGATCGATTTGCCAAACGCCACCGCCGAGCCTTTGACGCAACGCCAGCAACCGCTGGAACTCGCCATCGACTCCGCCGGGCGCTATTACATCAATGGCCGGGCGCTCGTAAATACCCGCGCCAAAACGTTGAGCACGGCGCTTGACGACGTATCGAAACGCCGCGCGAAAACCGCTGTCATTTTGAACGCCGATACGCGCACCCCCCATCAGGCGGTCGTCACGGCCATGGACGTAGCCGCGAGGCTGGGTTTGACGCATTTGTCTATCGCCACGACGCACGATGAACGATAGTGCTGCCACACCGGGCCGCGGCGGCGTGGGCATTTACCGGCGCCTGCTGGGGTACGCGCTGACCTACTGGCGCAGCATGGCGTTCGCCGTGCTGGGCATGGTGCTGTACGCAGCGACCGACACCGGTTTCGCGGCGCTGATGAAACCGTTGCTGGACGGCAGTTTCGTCGACCGCGATCCTGACATGATCCGCTGGGTGCCGCCATTGATGGCGGTCATCCTGCTGGTGCGCGGGGTGGGGGGATATCTGTCGAGCTACTACGTGTCCTACGTCGGGCGCTGCGTCGTCAAGGTGCTGCGCGGGCAGATGTTTCATCAACTGCTGCACATGCCCGTTACGTATTTCGATGCGAGCTCGACCGGCCAGCTCATTTCCAAGTTGACTTACAACGTCGAACAGGTGGCCGACGCCGCCAGCCGCAGCATGACCATTCTCATACGCGACACCCTGACTATCGTCGGCCTGGTGTTGTGGATGTTTTATTTGAGCGTGGAGCTGACCTTGTGCTTTCTCATTGCCGCGCCGATTATTACCGCGTTGGTCATCTACGCTAGCAAGCGGTTTCGCAAGATCAGCGGCAACATCCAGCGCTCCATGGGCGATGTGACGCACGTCGCGCAGGAGATGATCGAGGGCCATCGCGTGGTCAAAATTTTTGGCGGACATGCCTACGAAACGCAGCATTTCGAGACCGTGAACGAGCACAACCGCAGAATGAACATGAAGATGGCCCGCACCGAGGCCGCGAGCACGCCGTTTATACAACTGGTCGTAGGGCTGGCGCTGACGGCCATCGTGTTTCTGGCCACCTTGCCGCCGGTGCTGGAGCAGATCACCGTCGGCACCTTCGTTTCGTTCATTATTTCCATCACCCTGCTGCTGACGCCGGCGCGCAACCTCACCAATATCAATGCCCGCGTGCAGCAGGGCATCGCCGCCGGCGAAAGTATATTCGAGCTGATCGACAGCGAGCGCGAATATGACCGGCCGACCTACGCGCCGACCAGCCGTCGTGGCCTGGTCGAATACCGCAATGTCATATTCAGTTACGAGCAGGCTAAGGGCGAGGTATTGAGAGACATTTCGCTGACAATCAAGCCCGGCGAAACGGTCGCTCTGGTGGGGCGCTCCGGCAGCGGCAAAACTACCCTGGTCAATCTTTTGCCGCGCTTCTACGAGCCGCAGGCAGGCCAAGTGTTGCTTGATGAGGTGAACATCCGTGATTACTCGCTCGCCGATCTGCGGGAGCGGATCACGTACGTCAGCCAGGAGGTGGTGTTGTTCAACGACACCATCGCGGCCAACATCGCGTACGGCCGTCAGGGCGGCGCCAGCCGCGCACAGATCGAGAAGGCGGCGACCGCCGCGCACGGGATGGAATTCATCACCCGTCTGCCGCAAGGGCTGGACACCATGGTCGGCGAGAACGGCATTCTCCTGTCGGGCGGCCAGCGGCAACGACTGGCGATCGCCCGCGCGCTGCTGAAAGACGCGCCGGTATTGATTCTGGACGAGGCGACGTCGTCGCTGGACAGCGAGGCGGAGCAGCTTATCCAGGCGGCGCTGGAGGCGCTGGTGAAGAACCGTACCACTCTGGTGATCGCGCACCGGCTGTCTACCGTCGAAAACGCCGATCGCATCGTGGTGATGCAGGAGGGGCGCATCGCGGAAACCGGCACGCACCCGCAGTTACTGGCGCAGGGCGGCATCTATACCGGACTGCACCGATCGCAGTTCCGAAAGATACAGACGCCGACCGACGCAAACTCGTAGCCGGGTTGATGGGCCATACATCCAATAGCTTCCTTGGCCGGGTCAGCGCGCTTCAGCACCTCTGGGCGACTCGCAATGCACTTGCGATTTCGCTGCTGCCGCTAGCCTGGACGTTTCGCACACTCGCGGATCTGCGCCGTCAGCAATACCTGCGTCGCCGCCATACCCTGCCGCGGCCGCCGGTGCCGGTCGTTGTCGTCGGCAATATCACCGTCGGCGGCACCGGCAAGACCCCGCTGGTCATCTGGCTTGCTGAACTGCTGAAAGCCAATGGCTACAGACCGGGTATCATCAGCCGCGGTTACGGGGGGCGCGCCAACCACTGGCCGCAGATCGTTACCGCGCTCAGCGACCCCCATCAGGTCGGTGACGAGCCCGTGCTGATCGCATCGCGCAGTCACTGCCCGACGGCGGTCGCGCCCTGTCGCTTTGATGCCGCGCGCGCGCTGCTGGCGGAATACGACTGCGACGTGCTGATCGCCGACGACGGTTTGCAGCATTACCGTCTCGTGCGTGACATGGAGATCGCCGTGATCGATGGCGACAAGGGGCTGGGCAACCGCTGGTGTCTGCCGGCCGGCCCGTTGCGCGAGCCCCCCTCGCGTCTGCGCGAGGTCGATCTCGTGATCGTGAACGGCCGCCGCGGTGATACGGCCCATGACGATTCGCGGATGCGCCCCGGCGCCCGCGCCAGTGCGCGCTACCGTATGGCCCTCGAGGCCGGACAAATGGTCAATCTTGCCGATGCAAGAGTGCGCCAGCCTTTAGAGGCGATGCGCGGCCGCCAGGCGCACGCGGTCGCCGCGATTGGCAATCCGGCACGTTTTTTCGATAGCCTGAAGGCCGGAGGACTGGTATTGCGGACGCATGTGTTTCGCGATCATCATCCGTTCACGTCACGCGATCTGGATTTTGGTGACGCGCAACCGGTGGTGATGACGGAAAAAGATGCGGTCAAATGCCGTGAATTTGCGCAGACTCACCACTGGTATCTGCCGGTGGCGGCGGTGCCCGACACATACTTCGCGCGGGCCGTTTTAGCTCGCTTGCGCGCGCTTGCACCCGCGTCGCTCAAGCAGAGTTCAGAACCTCTGGAGACCAATCGATATGGATAAAAAGCTGTTGGATATTCTGGTGTGTCCGGTAACCAAGGGCCCGCTGATCTACGACAAGGCCAGCCAGGAGCTGATCTCCCGCGCTGCGCGGCTGGCGTACCCGATTCGCGACGGGATACCGGTAATGCTGGAGGACGAAGCGCGCAAAATCAGCGAGGAAGAATACGAAAAGCTGAAGGCATGAGCGCGGACACGGCCGACGTCAGGGTCGCCTTCAGAGTCGCCATACCCGCGCGTTTTGATTCGCAGCGGCTCCCCGGCAAGCCCCTGCGGGAGATCGCGGGCAAGCCGCTGTTGCAGCGCGTATACGAGCAAGCTTTGCGGAGCGGCGCGGAGACGGTGGTTATCGCCACCGACGATTCGCGTATCGAAGGTCGCGCGCGGGAATGGGGTGCTACCGTTTGCATGACGTCTCGGGACTGCGCCTCCGGCAGTGAGCGGCTCGCGGAGGCGGCGGGCGCACTCGACTGGCCTGACACAGAAATCGTCGTCAATGTGCAGGGTGACGAACCGTTGCTGCCGCCGGCCAACATCCGCCAGGTCGCGTTAAACCTTGCCCTCCATCCCGATGCCAGCATCGCCAGCCTGTGCACTCTAATCCTGTCGCTGGACGAGTTTGAGGATCCAAACGTAGTCAAAGTCGTGCGCGATGTCGCGGATTTCGCGCTATATTTCAGCCGTGCGCCGATTCCTTGGGCGAGCGAGCGTGGCGCGCGCGAGCAACATTTGCACCACTGTTATCGTCACATCGGCTTGTATGCCTACCGCGTGGGCTACTTGAAAAGCTATGCGCAGACGCCGCCCAGCGCGCATGAGGGCATTGAGCACCTCGAGCAATTGCGGGCGCTATGGCGTGGGGATCGCATTCACGTGGCGCTCGCGGCCGAGCCGCCGGGGCCAGGCGTGGATACACCAGCCGACCTGGACGCGGTGGAAAGCATTATTGCCGAGCTAGGTTCATAATGTTATGCCTCACTATTCAAACAGTTAATTAACTTTGTTGTAGATCCGCACATGAAATGGGAGATCATCGACCGCGCCCTGGGCTATCAGGGGTTTTTCCGGCTGGACGTATTCCGGATCAGGCACGCTTTATTCAATGGCGGCTGGAGCCCGACCTTGACGCGCGAGCTGTTCCGGCGCAGCGACGGGGTGGCGGTGCTGCCTTACGACCCAGTGCGCGACCGCGTGCTGTTGATTGAGCAGTTCCGCATGGGCGCGATCGAATCCCCGCAAGGCCCCTGGCTGACCGAGATCATCGCCGGGTCGATCGAGCCCGGCGAGGATCGCGAAACAGTGGCGCACCGGGAGGCCGGCGAAGAGGCGGGCTGTACCCTGGACGCGCTGCATTTTATTTGTGATTACTACTCGTCGCAGGGTGGTTTCGGCGAGCGCGTCTCGATTTACCTGGCCCGCGCTAATCTCGACGACGCCGGCGGTGTTCACGGTCTGCGAACGGAGGGCGAGGATATCCGCGTGGAAATCGTCGGTGCGAAGACCGCGTTCGACAAGCTGGCTGCCGGCGCCATCGCGTCGGCCACGCCGATTATCGCGTTGCAATGGCTACAACTGAATCACTTGTATATCCGTGACTTGTGGACGTAGCCTTACCCAACATAAGAGGCGCAGGTGGCCAGTGCCGATGCTTCAGATCGCCCGGGCAAGTAATGCGGCGGCCCCGATGTAGCGGGCCGGCGTCAGTTCCAGAAGGCGCGTCTTGGCCCCATCGGGAATCGCCAGAGTCATAATAAACGCGCGGATCGTATCGGCGTTTACGGTCTTGCCGCGGGACAGTCGCTTGAGTTGCTCGTAAGGCTCATCGACGCCATAACGACGCATGACTGT
The DNA here is from genome assembly GCA_013696315.1 of Gammaproteobacteria bacterium. Taxonomy (NCBI): domain Bacteria; kingdom Pseudomonadati; phylum Pseudomonadota; class Gammaproteobacteria; species Gammaproteobacteria bacterium. Next base: position 13,788 of record JACCYU010000032.1, read on the forward strand.
CTGAATTGCCTCGGTCAGCACTTCCCAGTTCGCGTCAAGATCCTGTGCCACTCGGGCCTCGTCGACCGCAAGTTTGGCAAGTCCTTTGGACACCGCGTCGAGCGCGATCAAGGTGTGCGCAAAGCCTGGCCCAAGGTTGCGCAGTACGGTCGAATCGCTTAAGTCACGCTGCCAGCGGGAAATCGGCAGCTTGCCCGTTAAGTGCCTGAAAATAGCGTTGGCTATGCCCAGATTGCCTTCGGCGTTTTCGAAATCGATCGGATTGACCTTGTGCGGCATGGTCGAGGAACCGACCTCATTCTCGACCGGCTGTTGTTTGAAGTAGCCGATCGCGATGTACGCCCACAGGTCACGGCACAGGTCGATCAGCACCGTGTTAAAGCGTGCGCACGCATCGAACAATTCGGCCATGGCGTCGTGCGGCTCGATCTGCGTGGTGTAGGGGTTCCACGCAAGTCCCAGCGCGGTCACGAAATCTCGCGCGAAACCCGGCCAGTCCACTTCGGGATATGCGGCCAGGTGCGCGTTGAAATTGCCGACCGCGCCATTACATTTGCCGCGGATTGGCACGCCTGCGATACACGCGCGCTGTTCACGCAGCCGATGTGCAACGTTGGCGATCTCCTTGCCAAGGGTGGTTGGGCTGGCGGGCTGTCCGTGCGTGCGAGCCAGCATGGGCGTGTCTGCGTAACGGTGCGCGAGAGCGCGCAGTTGCTCGATGATTTCGTCGGCGGCCGGCAACAACACCTCGCGCCGCGCGGTGTTCAGCATCAGGCCATAGGCGAGGTTGTTAATGTCCTCCGACGTACAGCCGAAATGAATGAATTCGCGCGCAGCGTCCAGCTCGGCGCGACCGGCAATCTTCTCTTTAAGAAAATACTCCACCGCTTTCACATCATGATTGATGCTGGCTTCGATGGTCTTGATGCGTGCCGCGTCGGCTTCGTCGAAGCGCTCCGCAATCTCCAACAGGACGGTTTGCGCGGCTTTCGAAAATTTCGGGCATTCGGCGATCGCGGGGTTATCGCCTAGTGCGATGAGCCATCGCGCTTCGACCTGCACACGAAAGCGCATCAGGCCGTATTCGCTGAAGATCGGTCTTAAAGCGCGGGTCTTGCGACCATAGCGGCCATCGACCGGTGAAATGGCGGTCAGCACGGACAGCTCCATTAAAACTCCGGCGTCACAATGAAAATATGTCCCTATAATAACCTCATCCCACTCAACAGGCCGTAGAGGTAAGCATGACCGATCGCAAATACCGCATGGAGAAAGACAGCATGGGCGAACTCCCGGTGCCGGCCGAGGCGCTTTATGGCGCGCAGACGCAGCGCGCAGTGAACAATTTCGCCATCAGTGGCCTTGCGATGCCGCGCGAATTCATTCGCGCGCTGGGGTTGATCAAGGC
>JACCYU010000033.1 GCA_013696315.1 Gammaproteobacteria bacterium
AAGAGTCAGCTGCTCTACCAATTGAGCTAACGGCCCCTAAGGAGATGGGGTGAACGATGGGACTCGAACCCACGACAACCGGAATCACAATCCGGGGCTCTACCAACTGAGCTACGCTCACCATAACTTGATTTGAACCAGCCGTCCCTGGCGAGACTCATTGCATGTCGCAAACACCTGCCCCGTCTTCCCTGACGGGTCGTTCGACGGGCAGCTCCGCCTCACTCAACTGAGCTACTCGCCATAAATGCGCTGGCGCGCCTGGCAGGATTCGAACCTGCGACCCACGGCTTAGAAGGCCGTTGCTCTATCCGGCTGAGCTACAGGCGCAGATTTCGCTTCCGATATCGGCGCTGATCGCGCAACAGTCGATACCAAACTGGTCGGGGTAGAGGGATTCGAACCCCCGACCCCCTGCTCCCAAAGCAGGTGCGCTACCAGACTGCGCTATACCCCGAAGCAATCACTATCAAGCCGTGCTCATGATCCCTCAGAAGCAGGTATCCCGCAAGGCGCCGTATGGTACGTTTCGGCGGCGATAACGGTCAACGGCGGCGCTAGCCTCGCCGCCAGGTCGTGCCTTCTGGGCCGTCCTCCAAAATGATATCAGCGCCCTCCAGATCTTTGCGAATACGATCGGCTGCCACCCAGTTTTTAGCTTTTCGGGCATCGGAGCGTTGTTGCATCAGGTCGTCGATTTTCTCATCAGAGAAATCAATCACGGCATCAACGCCAACGGTGACCGTCTTTTCGCTTGAGTGGAGGATAGCGTCGACATCAAGCGTGAGCGTTCTTTTTGCCTTCAAAAACGCATCCGGGTCGTTCTGCAACAAGCCCAGGATGGCGCCCAGTTTGCGAAGTCCGGCGCCGAGTACCGCCGCATCGTCCAGCCGCTTTTCCCTCTTAGCAACATTGATCTTGTTCGCCAACTCGGATAGCACGACGCGCGCCTCCGGCACGTTGAAATCATCGTTCATGGCCGCGTCGAAGCGAAGTTCGTAGTCTGTATTAACTTCGGGTTCGACCTCCGGCAATCCATGCAGCGCGGTGTACCAGCGGGTCAGCGCCGCACGCGCGCCCTCCAGTTGCTCGTACGAGAAATTCAGCGGGCTGCGATAGTGGCTTCTGATGATGAAATACCGAACGATCTCGGGCACGCGCGGATCATTCTTGTAGCAATCGAACACATCACGCACCGTAACAAAATTGCCCAGAGACTTGGACATCTTCTCGTCGTCCACGCGCACGAAGCCGTTGTGCATCCAGTAATTGACGAACGGTTCGCCCGACCACGCCTCGCTCTGCGCGATCTCGTTTTCGTGATGCGGGAACTGCAGGTCCATGCCGCCGCCGTGGATGTCGAAGTGCGCCCCCAACTTATCTGTCGCCATCGTCGAGCACTCGATGTGCCAGCCCGGACGGCCTAGCCCCCAGGGCGAGTCCCACGCCGGCTCGTCCGCTTTGGCCGCTTTCCACAGCACGAAATCCAGCGGATCGTCCTTGGCTTCGGCCACTTCGACCCGCGCACCGGCGCGTAACGACTGCGGGTCCTTGCCGGAGAGCTTGCCGTAGCCCTCGAACCGCGACACGTCGTAATACACATCATTGTTGGCGCCGACATACGCGTAGCGCTTGGCTACCAGGCTCTCCACCATCGCGATGATCCGCGGCATAAACTCGGTCGCGCGGGGTTCGAAATCGGGCGGCAAATTGCCTAGAGCGGCGGAGTCATCGCGCATCGCGTCGATGAACCGCGCGGTGAGCGCCTGAATGCTTTCGCCGTTTTCCTGCGCGCGACGGATAATCTTGTCGTCGATATCGGTGATGTTGCGCACGTAAGTAACCTTGAATCCGCGCGCGCGCAGGTAACGCAGCACCACGTCGAAAGCGATCAACACCCGTGCGTGGCCGATGTGACAGTAGTCATACACGGTCATGCCGCACACGTACATGCGCACTTTGCCCGCTTCGATGGGACGGAAGGGTTCCTTGCGCCGGGTGAGACTGTTGTAGATTTGCAGCATGGACGTCTTAATCTTTAGCTTTCGCCTGCGCCGTCTGCAATCGCGTTCGCGCGCGCTCGATGCCGATTAGCGGGAACACGCGCGCCATCTCCGGGCCGTGCAAGGCGCCAGTCAGCGCCGCGCGCAACGGCATGAAAAGCGCTTTGCCCTTAATGCCGGCCGCTTCGCCGACCGCGCGCGCATACGCCTTGAAATCGTCTGGCGACGGCGGTAGCTGAGCTGCCGCGATCTCGAAGAAATGCGCTTCCGCCTGCCGGATTGTTGCTTCCGCCTCGTCAGTCACGTGAAGTGTATCGTCGAATAAATCGCAGGCCAGCCGGTAAGCATCCAGCGGCAGCTCGATATTGTCGTGCACGGCGCGCACGAAGTTTAAGTGATGTTCCGCGGGCACAAGGGCTTCGATTCGCGTCTTAGCAGCATTACAACCTGCCTTGAGCCAATCCCACACTTCGGCGTCCGCGCTGCGCAGCACCGCCTCTTTCTGCCAGTATCGCAAGTGACCCTCGTCAAACTGCGCGGATGCACGTCCCAGACGCGAGAGATCGAACTGTTCCGACAGCTCAGGCGGCGACAACAAATCATTGCGTTCATATACGTTCCCCAGCCGCGCCAGATAATTATTGATGGCCAGCGGCAGATAACCCGCCTCGCGCAGCTCACGTACGCTTCGCGCGCCGCGCCGTTTGGAAAGCGGGCTGCCCGCCGGACCGGTGAGCAGCGCGATGTGGCCATATCGCGGCGCTTCGTAGCCCAATGCGTTCAACAGCAGCAACTGGCGCGGCGTGTTGCTCAGATGATCTTCACCGCGCAACACCAGAGTTACGCCCATGAGCGCATCGTCCACCGCGTTGCAGAAGAAAAACGCGGGCGTGCCGTCAGAGCGGCGAATAACGAAATCGCCGATAGCGCTGCCATGATAACGCTGGGGCCCGCGCACGAGATCGTCGAATTCGATCATGCCTTCTTTGGGCACGCAGAACCGCAGGCTGGGCTCCATACCGCCCGTAAGCCGAGCTTCCACCTCTGGCGCGGTCAATCGCGCGCAGGTGCCGGGATAACGGGGCGGCTGACCCGCCGCGAGCTGGCTTTTTCGTATCTGCTTCAGTTCCTGCGTGGAGCAAAAGCAGGGATACGCGCGATCCTGCTCGATCAGCGCATCGTAGTGTTTGCGATAGATATCGCCACGCTGAGACTGCGCGTAAGGGCCGTTATGCAAATCTTTCTCCGGCCCCTCCTGCCAATCGAGACCCAGCCAGCGCAAGTCTTCGATCAGCGCCTGCCGATAAATTTCCGCGCTGCGTTGCGCATCGGTATCCTCGATGCGCAACAGAAACACGCCGCCGCGCTTGCGCGCCACCAGGGCGTTGAACAATGCGGTGCGCGCGTTGCCGAGGTGCATATAACCTGTCGGGCTAGGCGCAAAGCGGGTCTTGATCGGGGTGTGCTCCATGACTGAATGGTAAAAGTAAACACCTGACTCGCAATGACTGACGCGTTGACGCGGCACAATGCGCCGGTATGATACCCGCATCGTCAACCAGCGACCCACCTCATGAAAATCACAACGCACGGCGCGCTCATTGCGAGCATCCTCAGTTTAAACCTCGGAGCAAACGACATGACCCACGCGGACACCACGGTCAATATGGAGACCAGCAAAGGCCCCATCACCCTGGAGCTATACGAAGGCAAGGCGCCGGTTACGGTGGAAAATTTTGTCGCCTACGCGCGCGATGGCTTCTACGATGGCACTGTCTTCCATCGCGTGATTCCCGGATTCATGATCCAGGGCGGCGGTTTCACGCCTAAAATGTCCGAAAAGGATACCCGCGATCCGGTCAAAAACGAAGCGGACAACGGACTGCAAAACACTCAGGGTTCGATCGCCATGGCGCGCACGCCCGATCCTGATTCCGCCAGTTCGCAGTTTTTTATCAATCTGCAGAATAATGATTTCTTGAACTTCAAGTCGAAAACACCGCAGGGCTGGGGCTACGCGGTGTTCGGCAAAGTGACGCAAGGTCTGGATGTGGTCGAAGCGATCGCCAAGGTCGCCACCGGCAATCAAGGTCCACATCAGAACGTGCCACGGGAGCCGGTGATTATCGAGAAGGTGAGCGTCGTCGATTAAACGCGCCGCGGCCCGTGGGAGGCGCGACGCTGTTTATCGCCGATCTGCATCTTGATGGCGCGCGGCCGCACATCATCGAGTGCTTCGCCAAGTTTCTGCGGGTAGACGCTGGCGACGCAGACGCCCTTTATATTCTCGGTGATCTGTACGAATACTGGCTGGGTGACGATGATCCTGCCGCCGCGCTTCAGCCTACCATCGGCGCCCTCGCGGCGTTGACCGCGCGCGGTGTACCCGTCTATTTCATTCATGGCAATCGCGACTTTTTAATCGGACGCGAGTTCGCGAAGCAAAGCGGCTGCACGCTGTTGCCGGAAGCGAGCGTGATCGATTTGTACGGCGAACCCACGTTGATAATGCACGGCGATACCTTGTGCACCGACGACAAGTCGTACCAGTCGTTCCGCAAGAAAATCCGCCACCCGTTGACGCGAAAGCTCCTGCTATCGTTGAGTGTCAACATGCGGCGCAAGATTGCGGGCGGTCTGCGCGGGCAAAGTCGGCAGGCCGTGGGTGAAAAACGGCCCCGGATTATGGATGTAAACGCGCAAGCGGTGGAAGACGTGATGAGGCAACGCGGCGTGCGCCGCCTGATCCACGGGCATACTCATCGCCCCGCGGTGCATGCACTGAACATCGATGGACGATCCGCGATCCGCTATGTGCTGGGCGACTGGTATGAACAAGGCAGCGTGCTGCGTTGTACACCGTGGGGCTGCGAACTGACCTCGCTGCCGGTTTAGCGACACGTGTTGCCGCCAACGATCCGGACGCGCGGTCTCCGCAAGTCCTGAGGTCGCCAAGCCCTTGGCGACCTCAGTGCGTCAGGAATGGATTCCCGACCTACAACTGGTCGATGCCGGAGTAGCGCCGCGGGGCAAGACGCCGTCGCGGTAGCTTACATCTTGAGACCGATGACCAGATCCATAACATTGGTGCCGGACGGGCCGGTGCGGATCAGATCGCCGCTCGCCTCCAGAAACGTGCCGCCATCCGCGCGCTTGAGTGCATCTTCGGCCGAAAGACCGCTCTCTTCGCCGCGCGCTACGGTCTCCCCGTCCACCAGCGCGCCCGCGTCCTCGGTGGGCCCGTCGGTGCCGTCGGTGCCCGCCGCCAGCAGGTACAAGCCTTGTTTACCTTTCAATTCGAGTGCCGCCGCCAATGCCAGGTGCTGATTACGTCCACCGCGCCCTGGATTTGATGGCAAGGTGACCGCCGTCTCGCCGCCCCAGATGTGAATGCCGTCCGCGGCATCGGCAAGCTGGGCAGTCAACGAGCGCGCCGCCGCCGCAGCGTCGTCCTCTAAAAACTCGGGGTAAACCTTCGTGGCGTAGCCCAGACGCCCGGCTTCGGCGGCGGCAGCGGTCTTGGCGTCTTCGAGCGTAGCGATCACCTCGATGTCGATCGAATCGAAAACGCTCGCATCGGGAGCGGGCACCAGTCGTACGTTCTCAAGCAGGCGCGTGACATTCGCCGGTAGATTTTCAAGCGCCGACTCGCCCTCGATACGAACCAGCGGCCCGGAGCCGATCACTGCGGGATCATCGCCCGGCACGTCCGAGATCAGCAGACACAGTGTCTCGCGCCTCTTGAGGAAGGTCGCCAAGTGCCCGCCCTTGATCCGCGAAATACCGCGGCGCACCTGATTCATTTTGGTGATGCTTAAACCCCCGGCCAGCAGCGCATCGGTCAGCTTGCGCAGGTTCTCGAGATCCATGCCTTCCGCCAACACCTCCGCGAGACTCGACGCGCCGCCGGAGATCAGAAACAGAAACCGCGCGTCGGCTGGCGCTTGCTCAATGAATTCCAGTAGTTCAGCGCCCGCCGCCAGACTGTCCTCGCCGGGCACCGGATGGTCTGATTCCAGACAGCGCACGTGCGGGTATTTATCCAGCGCGGGGTCCAGGTGATCGTGCTTGGTGATGACCAGGCCAGCCTTGATCAGATCACCGCCCACGGCCAGCGCGCCCAGACTCATGGACGCCGCGGCCTTGCCGATCGCGATCAGCCGATGCTCGACCTGCAGCGGACGCTCTTCGAGACGCCGTTTTACGGCATCGAAACCCGATACGCGTTTCAGCGCGGCCTGATAAATATGCAGCAAATCGTCGCGGACTGCATTGTTCATTGGAGCACCCGTATTTTTTTGAATTGCGCCTACTGTAGCGCGTCGAAGCCGCGCTGCAAATCCGCCTTGAGATCTTCCACGTTTTCCAGCCCAACGGCTATGCGCAACAGGTTGGGTTTGATGCCGGCTAGTTCCCGCAGCTCGTCGGTCAGGCGCCCGTGCGTGGTGGTAGCCGGATGCGTAATCGTGGTCTTGGTGTCGCCAAGGTTTGCGGTGATCGAAATCAGGCGCGTGCTGTCGATCAGCCGCCAGGCCACCTCGCGCCCGCCATCGATCTCGAAAGACACGATGCCGCCGAATCCGCTCTGCTGCCGCATCGCCAGCTCGTGCTGAGGATGCGACGCGAGCCCGGGATAATAAACATGAGTTACGCGCGGCTGTTCCTCCAGCCATTCGGCAAGCGTCTGCGCCGTGGCGCACATCGCGCGCATGCGCAGGCTCAAGGTTTCCAGCCCCTTGGTGAAATTCCACGCATTGAAGGCGCTTAAAGTGGGCCCGGCGGTGCGCAGAAACGCGAACACTTCCTTGCCAACCAGCTCCGCATCGCCGACCACCGCGCCGCCAACGCAGCGCCCCTGCCCGTCCAGATATTTGGTGGCCGAGTGGATCACGATGTCGGCGCCCAGACTCAGCGGCTTCTGCAAAACCGGCGTGCAGAAGCAATTATCCACCACCAGCAGGCAATCGCGCTCGTGAGTGATGTCGGCCAGCGCCCGGATATCCACCAGTTCCACCAGCGGATTCGACGGCGTTTCCAGATACAGCAGACGCGTGTTCGGCTTGATCGCATCGCGCCAGATGTCGAGATCCGTGAGCGGCACGAAATCCACCTCCACGCCGAACTTCAGAAAATAAGTATTGAACAGGCTGGTGGTGGCGCCAAACACGCCGCGCGACGTGACGACATGATCGCCGCTTTTCAGCAATGCCATACAGGTCGCGAGGATCGCCGCCATGCCGGAAGAAGTCGCCACGCAGGTCGCGCCGCCTTCCAGCGCGGCGAGGCGGTTCTGGAAAGTACGCACGGTGGGATTGGTGAAACGCGAATAAATGTTGCCGGCTTCCTCGCCCTTGAAACGCGCCGCCGCCTGCGCCGCATTCTCGAAGATGAAGCTGGAGGTCTGGAAGATCGGCTCCGAGTGCTCGCCCTCTTGTGTGCGCACCTGCCCGGCACGCACCGCCAGGGTTTCGAATCGATAGTCGTGTGGGTTGTCGATACTCATAGCGCACTGCAAGTCATTGGCTGCATACACCCACGGGCACAAAAAAACCCGCAAGCCGAATAGCTAAAGCGGGGTCTCTGACCTCTCTTTAGCCGCATTTATCAAGCGCCCGCAATCTGAGATCAAATCGGCGCTGATTGGAAGGCTATGTCAGCTTCGCAGGGATGTCAAACAATGATGGCGTGCTTTGGCTGTCACGTCAGGTCAGCGAACGTGGATTGTCATCGGAGTGAAGCCTTTCCTTGATCTCTTCCAGGGATGTTGCCTCGAAGAACAGCTCCAACGCCTCCTTCAGGTTGTTCCGAGCCTCGTCCACCGTATCTCCCTGACTGGCAATGTCAAGCTCCGGGCATAGCGCAACGTATCCATCGCCCTCGCGCTCGATAATTGCGGTCCATTGTTTAGCCATACATTTCTCTGATCATTGATAGTCCTTCGGGAAATCGCATTCGTGCAGTACGGAAACGCTACTCCACAATCATCACCAGATCACCCTCCCGCATCCAGTCGTACAGCTCGACCACGTCGCGGTTGCGCATGCGGATGCAGCCGATGGAGACGGGCTGACCGATGAGTGCCTCTTCGTGCGTACCGTGGATGTAGATGTAGCGCGCATAGCTGTCGATGTCTTCGCCGCGATTGATGCCTGGTTCCTGGCCTTCCAGCCATAAGATGCGCGAAGTGATGAAATCATCCATGGTCTTGGTCTGGTCGCTGACGATCTGCGCGACCTGGTGGGTGTTCTTGCGTCCCTTGAAGATCGTGCCGAATGGCGCATCGCCGCCGATCTTTTCTTTGATGCTGTGTACGCCGAGCGGTGTCCTGTGGCTGCCGTCCCGGTTGCCCGCGCCATACTTCGAGGTCGAAACGGGATAAGTCTTGATCAGATTGCCGTCTCGATAGAGCGAGAGCGTTTGCTTCGCCAGACTGACAACAGCCAGCACCTTGTGCGCGGACGACGGCAAGCGCTGCAACGCTTCGATGCTGTCGGGCAATGGGTCGCGCGGCATCAACTCAGCGGGGTATGTGCGGCATGGACGAGCGGTACCGCCGTACAGCCCAGGAATACAACAATGACCGATAACCACGGCCTGAGGTTACGCGCTGTGGTGCAGGTCGATATCCACGTATTTTCTGGCACGTTCCTGCTTGGCTCCGTCGTTACGGTCGCGCGCGACCGAATCCAGATATTCGCGGCTCACGTCGGTGACGTATTCGCCGGTAAAAATCGAACAGTCGAAGTGTTGCAGTCTGGGGTTGCCCTTGCGCACCGACTGCTCCAGATCGTCCAGTTCCTGATAAATGAGCCGGTCGGCGCCCAGCGCCTCGCGCACCTGCTCCTCGGTACGGCCGTGGGCGATCAGCTCATGGGGGGATGGCATATCGATACCGTACACGTTGGGATACCGTATCGGCGGCGCGGCGGACGCGAAGAACACGTTGCGCGCGCCGGCTTCGCGCGCCATCTGCACGATCTCCGTCGAAGTCGTACCGCGCACGATGGAATCATCCACCAGCAGCACGTTCTTGCGCTTGTATTCGATGTCCAGCGGGTTGAGCTTCTGGCGCACGGAGCGCTCGCGCTGTTCCTGACCTGGCATGATGAAGGTGCGGCCGATGTAACGGTTCTTGATAAAGCCCTCGCGATATTTCACGTTTAACTGAAACGCGATTTCCTGCGCGGCGGTGCGGCTGGTGTCGGGAATCGGGATCACCACGTCGATGCCGTGATCCGGCCATTCGCGCAGGATTTTCTGCCCGAGTTTTTTGCCCATGCGCATGCGCGCCTTGTGCACGAACACCTCGTCAATGATCGAGTCGGGCCGCGAAAAGTAAACGTATTCGAAAATGCACGGCGAATAAACGGGATTGTCGGCGCACTGCCGCGTGTGCAGTTTGCCGTTGTTTTCGATGAACACGGCCTCGCCGGGCGCCAGATCGCGGATCAGTTCGAAGCCCAGCATGTCCAGCGCGACGCTTTCCGACGCGACCATGAACTCCGGGCCGTCCGCGGTCTCGCGCCGGCCGTATACCACCGGGCGGATACCGTAAGGGTCGCGAAACGCGAGTACGCCGTAGCCGGTAATCATGGCGACCACGGCATACGCGCCCCGACAACGTCGGTGCACGCCGGCGACCGCGGCGAACACGTCCTTGGGACTGATCTTGAGTTTTTCCTGGCGGAGCAGTTCTTGGGCGAATACGTTCAGCAGGATCTCGCTGTCGGAATCCGTGTTGATATGGCGCCGGTCTTCCTTGAACAGTCCGCGCTTGAGCTGCGCCGCGTTGGAGAGATTGCCGTTGTGACCCAGCGCGATGCCGTAGGGGGAATTGACGTAAAACGGCTGCGCCTCGGCGGAAGCGGATGTGCCGGCGGTGGGATAACGTACCTGACCGATACCGATGTTGCCCGGCAGGCGATCCATATGCCGGGACTGAAAAACGTCGCGCACGAGCCCGTTATCCTTGCGCAAAAACAGCCGCCCCTGGTGATAGGTCACGATCCCGGCGGCGTCCTGCCCGCGATGCTGCATTACGGTAAGCCCATCGTATAGGGAATGATTGACGGGCTGGCGTCCGACGATGCCGATGATTCCGCACACGGATGCGTTAAATTCCTGTCATGGGTTCACGTCAGACCGTTGCATCCCACGAAAAGTGCCGGGCGATGTCGGCCGGCAGCAGTTCGACGATGCGAATGGCGGTCCGCTCGAACGGCGGCAGCAGATGAGCTTCATGCCACCACTCCGACAGCGGCGCTCTGGTAAGCCCCGCGGCCAGCACCATTATGACGATAACCGCGGCGCCGCGCACGATTCCAAACGCGAGCCCCAGCAAGCGATCGGCACCCTTGACCACCCGCGCGCTCGTGATCTTAGCAAGCAGCATGTTGACGACGGCGCCCGCAATCAGGGTCGCCACCACGAGCAGGACAAACGCGATGCCAATCCGAATGTTGCGGATCTCGAAGTCAGTGCCGCCCAATGAAAACGCTGCATGCTCCAGCGATTGCGGCAGCATGGCTGCGACCTCGCCTGAGAACAGCACGGCCAGCCAGATGGCGGCCACCCAGGTGATAACGGAAACGGCTTCCTTGACAAACCCGCGGGTGAGCCCGATCAGCCCCGAGATGACGATGACCAGAACGATGACGGCATCCAGCCACGACATGTCAGTTACGGCCCTCCCGTCAGCGGTTTAGCGCGAAAATGCTTTCGAATGTCTGCCGCGACGCGGATCGCCGCATGGCTCATCTGACCGCTAGCGACCGTGCTGTCAGCCGCCTCCACGTAAAACGATCGGCGCGGCGTCACGCGGATGGCTGACCACGATGCCCCGCAAATCCTTTTGACTCCGAAGTTTGCCCTGTAGCGCCTCGGCGTGCGCGCGATCGTCTTCCGGACCGACCTTGACACGGAAAACCTGTTCGCCGCCGGTTTTAACCTGTTCCTCGAATGCCGCGAAACCCGAAGCGCGTAGCTGGTTCCGCAGAGTCCGCGCGTTTTCCTGCTCGCTGAAACTGCCCACTTGCACGGCCCAGGCCGGGGTCCGCGCGGCCGCCTGCTCGCCCGCGGACGGGGACTCAGCGGCGGCGGGTTCCGATACCGCCGGCGGCGGAGACCGGCGCGCGGATTCAGGGTCTGACGCCGGAACTTCAGCGGCCGGATCGACGGCCGCGGTCTCGGCGCCAGCCGGCGCAATCGCGGCCGTACTCGCGGCAGGATTTGCGACCGCCGGAGGATTCATCGAAGCGTCCTTTGGCTTGCTGGCAGAATTCGCCTGCGCGGAACCTGCCGCGGGTAGTCGCGCCTCGGAGGGTCTGGCGGGTGGCTGTTTGTCAGGTGCTGCCGGTCGGTCTGACTCAGGTCTGATACCGGCCTGCTTTTCCTTCGCCGCATCCGGCGGCGGCGCGAAGCTGTAATTGGGTTCGGGTGGAACATCCATGTCCAGCGCGACCGGTTTCTCGCGTGACGAACCATCGAAAATCATGGGTAGGAAAACCACAGCGACGGCCACCAGCACGGCGCCGCCGATTAGGCGTTGTTTGAGTGTGATATCCACGATTGCTATCCCCTGCGTAAGACGAGTGAAACCGGACTATACCCTTTCCTTATTACCAAGTTGGGAAAAGATTATCCAGTAAATTAGACGTGCAGCGCGAGCACTTCCGCAACGGTAAACGCAGAGCCGAACACAACGACGCGATCGCTTTTCGCCGCGGCTTCGCGGGCCGCGCGATATGCTTGCGCCACGCCGCCGAAAGCTTCTATGCGCGCCGCGACTTTTTCATCCAGTAAAGTCCGTAGCGCCGCAATCGGCAATGCCCTCTCGGAATGATTGGCCGCGAGATACCAGTGATCTACCTGGCGTTCAAGCGCATCCACCATGCTGGCCGCGTCCTTGTCGGCCAGCACCGCAAACACAGCCAGCGTGCGTCCAGCAGCAGGCATGGCGCTTAAGGTCGAGGCGAGCGCTCTGGCGCCGGCCGGGTTGTGCGCGACATCCAGAATTACTTCCGGCGTGCCGGCCAGCCGCTGATAGCGGCCCGCCAGAGATACACATCGCAGACCATTGCGGACGCCGCCCTGGTCCACCCGCAGTTGCGGGCTCAGTAGCGACAACCCCATCAACACGGCCGCGGCGTTCTGCAATTGAATATCGCCGCGCAGCGCGGGCAGGGGCAGGTGCGCGTAACCGGCCGATGCAGCGCGCCAGCACCAGCTGTCGCCTTCGCGGCGATAGCTGAAATCGACGCCAAGCTGGTATATCCGCGCACCGACCGCTGCCGCGTGCGCGGCAATGCTGTCGGGTGGCTCCGGGTCACCGCACACCACGGGCTTGCCCGCGCGCATGATGCCGGCCTTCTCGTAGCCGATCGATTCGCGGGTTGCCCCCAGCCACTCGGTGTGATCCAGGTCGATACTGGTGATCAGGGCAAGGTCGGCATCCAGCAGGTTCACGGCGTCGAGGCGTCCGCCCATGCCCACCTCCATGATGGCGACATCGAGATCAATGTCCGCGAAAATCAGCATGGCCGCCAAAGTGCCGAACTCGAAGTAGCTGAGACTGACGGCCTGTCGGGCGCCGTCGATCCGCTCGAAAGCCTTGCTCAGCGCGGTATCGGTAACCGGTTGCCGCTGCACGCGCACGCGCTCGTTATAGTGCAGCAGATGCGGCGAAGTATAACTGCCGACCCGGTAACCAGCATCGATGAGGATCGCCTCGAGCATTGCCACGCAGGAACCTTTGCCGTTGGTGCCGGCGACCGTAATCACTTTGTGACGCGGATTCTGGACTCCCAGCCGGCGCGCGACCACACCCACCCGCTCCAGGCCAAGCTCGATCGTGTGCGGATGCAGCGACTGCTGCCAGTGCAGCCAGTCGTCGAGCTTATCGAAGCGCAATTTGATATTAACCCGGATGCGCCGTGCTTATGCCGGCTGTTGCGCGGTGTCGAGCTCGGGCTCCTGCACGTCCCGCGCTTCGGCAATGACCGCGGCATCCGCGTCTTTCTGGCCCATTGCATGCTGGCTCAGCATCGATAACAGGGAGGAAATACGGTCGCGCAACTGGCGGCGATCGACAATCATGTCGATGGCGCCGTGCTCAAGCAGAAATTCGGCGCGCTGAAATCCTTCCGGCAGGGTCTCGCGTACGGTCTGCTCAATGACTCGCGGTCCGGCGAATCCAATCAGCGCGCCAGGCTCGGCGATATGCAGATCGCCCAGCATCGCGAAACTCGCCGATACGCCGCCCATGGTCGGGTCGGTCAACACCGACAGAAAAGGAATTCCGCGTTCCACAAGACGCCCCAGCGCCGCGCTGGTCTTGGCCATCTGCATCAGCGAGGTCAGCGCCTCCTGCATGCGTGCGCCGCCGCTGGCTGAAAAGCACACCAGCGGAATGGTTTCCTCCAGACAGGCATTGACGCCGCGCACGAAGCGTTCGCCGACCACCGACCCCATGGAACCGCCCATGAACTCGAATTCGAACGCGGCCGCCACCACTGGCAGACCTTTCAGCTCCCCGCGAATGACCACCAGCGCGTCTTTTTCGCCGGTGGCCCTCTGCGCGGCGTTCAGTCTGTCCTTGTATTTTTTTTCGTCCCGAAACCTTAAGAAATCAATCGGCTGCAAACCGGCGCCAAGCTCATCGCGCGGGCCGCTGTCCAGAAACATATCGAGCCGCTTGCGCGCGCCGATGCGCCGGTGATGGCCGCACTTGGGGCACACGTTCAGATTCCGCTCCAGCTCGACGCGGTAGAGGATCGCGCCGCATTCCTCGCATTTGTCCCATAGACCTTCGGGCACGTTGCGCTTGTTGTTGCCTTCCGTGCGGATGCGGGACGGCATTAATTTCTCGTACCAGCTCAAGTCATTTTTCCTGCCGTTATTTACACTGTTCGGATTTATCCAGGTCGTGATTCACCGATCGAGGCCGATCAGCCGGCAATGTCTGTCCGGTGCGTCACGCCACCTGCACGTCGCTTGCACGCGCGTCCATCGCGTCCCGCATCCCGCGCAACAGGGCGGCGACTTCCGCCTGCGCGGCATCGGCATCGGCGGCATTGTCGGCAATGCGCTCGACCAGCGCGCTGCCAACCACCACGGCGTCGGCGATTTGCGCCATACGCCCCGCGGACGCGGCATCCTTTATTCCGAAGCCGACGCCAATCGGCGTTGTCGCGCGGGCGCGAATCTCATCGAGCTTGCGTGCTACCGCGGCGACATCCAGGGTCGCGGCGCCTGTCACACCTTTAAGTGACACGTAATAAATGAACCCGCGCGCCGCCGCGCAGATCGTTTCAATGCGCGCCGGCGTCGTGGTCGGCGCCAGGAGGAAGATCGGATCGATATCGACCTGTGCCAGCGCCTGCACAAGCTCATCGGCTTCTTCGGGCGGCAGATCCACGGTGATGACGCCGTCCACGCCAGCCTGCGCGGCGCTTTGCGCGAATGTGTGGCAGCCCATCGTCTCGATGGGATTGAGATAGCCCATCAACACCACCGGCGTGTGCGGATCGCGCTCACGAAACGACTGAAGCATGTCAAGCGTATCGCGCAGGGTCACGCGGTTTCGCAAGGCGCGTTCACCGGCTGCCTGGATAACCGGCCCGTCGGCCATGGGATCGGAAAACGGCACGCCCAGCTCCAGGATATCGGCCCCCGCCGCGACCATCGTGTGCATCAGCGGCACCGTCGAATCGCGCTCCGGGTCGCCGGCCATGAGGTAGGCGACCAGCGCGCAGCGCCGCCGCGGCTTCAAGCGCTCGAAAGCCGTCGCGATACGGCTCATAGCTCTAGCCCTGCGTGACGCGCGACGGTGTCGATGTCCTTGTCGCCGCGGCCGGAAAGGTTGACGATGATGCGCTGATCCTTATCCATGGTCTTAGCAAGCTTCGCGGCATACGCCAGCGCGTGGCTGCTTTCCAGCGCCGGGATAATGCCCTCGATGCGCGTGAGGGCGTGAAAGCCGTCCAGCGCCTCGTCGTCGGTTACCGCCACGTAACGGGCGCGGCCGGTATCTTTCAGCCAGGCGTGTTCGGGACCTACGCCAGGATAGTCCAACCCCGCGGAGATCGAGTGCGTGTCGAGAATCTGGCCGTCCGGGCTCTGCATCAGATATGTGCGATTGCCGTGCAGCACACCAGCCTTGCCCGCACACAGCGACGCCGCATGCTTGCCGGTGCTCAAGCCCTTGCCCGCGGCCTCGACGCCATAAAGTGCCACGCCTGTATCGTTCAGAAACGGGTGAAAAAGTCCCAGCGCGTTGGAACCGCCACCCACGCAGGCCACCAGCGCATCCGGCAATTCACCGGTCTGATCGAGGCACTGCGCGCGCGCCTCGCGACCGATTACGGCCTGGAAATCGCGCACCATCAACGGGTAAGGATGCGGTCCGGCGACGGTGCCGATGATATAAAACGTGTTATCGACATTGCTGACCCAGTCGCGCATGGCCTCGTTGAGCGCGTCTTTCAGCGTGCGCGAACCCGACACGACCGGCACCACCTCGGCGCCCAGCAAACGCATCCGAAACACGTTCGGCGACTGGCGTTTGATATCGTCGGTGCCCATATATATCACGCATTCGAAGCCCAGCCGTGCCGCGACGGTGGCGGTCGCCACGCCATGCTGTCCCGCGCCGGTCTCGGCGATGATGCGCGTCTTGCCCATGCGCCTGGCCAGCAGCGCCTGACCCACGGTGTTGTTGACCTTGTGCGCGCCGGTGTGATTCAGGTCTTCGCGCTTAAGGTAAATCTGCGCGCCGCCCAGTTTGCGGCTCCAGCTTGCCGCGTAATAAAGCGGGCTGGGCCGGCCGACATAGTGTGCAAGATCAGCGTCCAGTTCGGCCTGAAAATCCTTGTCGACGCGATAGTGTTCGTAAGCCGCGCGCAGCGCATCCAGCGGCTCCATCAGCGTCTCGGAGACAAAACGGCCTCCGTAAATCCCGAAGTGGCCTTTCTGATCCGGAAGCTGCTCTGGCGTTGACACCGGGGCTTTAGTTTCGATCACAGTCGACACGCTTGACCTCTTTGATAAATTCCGCGATTTTTGCCGCGTCCTTGATGCCGCCGGCAGCTTCAACGCCGCTACTGACGTCCACGCCGTACGGGTGGGTGCGGCGCACGGCGTGCGCGATGTTGATGACGTTCAGGCCGCCCGCCAGGATGAGCGGGCGCGAGCTTGACTCTGGAATCCGCGCGAAATCGACCGCCAACCCGGAACCGCCGGCCTGACCGGGCGCATGGCTGTCCAGCAGAAATCCCGATGCGCTGGCATAACGGGCCAGATAGGGCTCGATGTCGTCGACTTCGGCAACCTCGGCCTCGGGGCCCATCGCAATAGCCTTGAGATAAGGCTTGCCCAGGCGGCGGCAAAACGTTTCGGATTCCTCGCCGTGAAACTGCAACATGTCCAGCTGTATGCTCGCCAGCACCTCTTCGATATACGCCGCATCCGCATCCAGAAATACACCGACGCGCGTAACGAAAGGCCCGGCGGCAAGCGCCAGCTCACGGGCCTGCGCGATCGAAACATAGCGGGAACTGGCAGGATAAAATACCAGACCGATTGCATCGGCGCCCAGCTCAACAGCAGCCCGTGCGTCCTCAGCCCGGGTAATGCCGCATATCTTGATCCGTGTACGCAACGGTCGCTTTCCATAGGGTAAACAACGCAAAAGCGTATCACAAATGGCCGCGCCTTAACGAACGACAGCCTATCCGTGATGGCCTACCTGTAACGGGGCAGCGCGATCTCGCCGGGAAGCCCAAAACACGGATCGTAGGCGACGTGTACGAGGTAAAGCCCGTCGGGCGGTGCGGTTACGCCACATTGCGCACGATTTTCCAGCGCCAGCAGTTCCTTAACCCATGGGGGTTGCCGCTCGCCGGCGCCGATGCTCATCAATACACCAGCGATATTTCGCACCATATGGTAAAGGAATCCGTTGGCGTGAATGTCAATGTAAACGGTGTCGGCCGCGCGGCTCACGCGCAGTTCGTACACGCGCCGCACCGGCGATTTCGCCTGGCATGCCAGCGCGCGGAAACTGGTGAAATCGTGCTCGCCGACCAGGTATGCGGCCGCCTCGCGCATGCGCATTTCGTCCAAAGGCCGGCGCTGCCAGGTAACGCGGGCGCGCAATAACGCGGGGCGCGTCCAGCGGTTGAGGATCACATAGCGATAACGACGCGAAAGCGCGCGAAAACGGGCGTGAAAATCCGACGCGACCGCCTGCGCCCAGATGACCGCAATGCCTGGTGGCAGATTGACATTGGCGCCCAGCACCCAGGATCTTGGCGTGCGGGCGGCGGCACTTTCGAAATGCACGACCTGTCCCGCGGCATGCACCCCGGCATCGGTGCGGCCGGCGCAGAAAACCCTCACAGGGTGATCCGCGACTCTGGACAGCGCGGTCTCCAGGCTTTGCTGCACCGTGATGACGCCGGGTTGCGACTGCCAGCCGCTGAATCCGCTCCCGTCGTATTCGAGTCCAAGCGCGATAATCATGCAATAAACGATTAAAGGCGAGAAGCAGTGGGCTCATGCGGACGCCATAAAAGCGCAAGGCCGGCCGGACTGCTTCCGGCCTCCTGAATCCAGGCGGGATTTCGCGGCGTCAGGCGATCTGCCGCATCAGGGTCTCCGCCTGTTCACGCTGATCGTCATCGCCTTCCTGTAATACTTCTTCCAGCGTGCTCAACGCGCCATCGGCGTCGCCCATATCGATGAAAGCCCTGGCCAAATCCAGTTTTGTACCCACTTCGTTGATGTCCGACAGGTCTTCCGTGTTATCGGGGTTCAGGTCCCGCTCGATGAACGCACCGCTGGACAAATGTATAGTGCTTCGCGCGTCTTCCGTCTCGCTCGGGGTGAGTTCGATCGAGAATGACGTGTCATCGATACTGTCGGCGTCCAGCTCGATCAACGATGCCGGCGCGTCAGGCGGCGACGCATGCGGATTATCGCCATCCTCGGTCCCGGAAAGTTGGCGCGTCGGAGTCTGACTAAATGAATCGGCCGATTCATCCGCGCCATCCAGTTCGGATAAATCAAAACTTAAGTCATCTTTGCGGTCGCTCGAAAAAGTGTCTGACGAGGCGGCTGACGCATCGGCGGCAATTTCGGCGTCAAAGTCGCCAAGATCGAATTCCAGGATCTTGCTGTGATACGTATTAGCCGGGGACTCGGAAGGCTGGCTGGCGCCTCTATCAGCCCGCGCGCCAAGGAGCGGATCCTGTGCGGCGACAAGGCCGGCCGCCGCGTCTGTGGCTTCCGTGGTCATGCCGGACGTTGTTCTGGTGACCTGATCCCCGCTGACCGCCGCTTGCGAAGGCGCGTTTGCATCCGCTTCGCTGCCCGCGAACATTGGATTGCGCGGATTGAGTTCCAGTCCCATCGCTACGACCCGTTCCCAAGCCGCATCGTATCTGCCACCCGTCGTGTCGTACAGGGCTTGTGCCTGGTCATCGAACGCCCCGTGGTTCCTGCCAGCATAATAGATTTCCAGCAGCTTCAAACGGTAATCGATGCGCTCGGGGTCTCGCGCGATCGCCTCTTGAAGAAGATCTTCACCCTGCTGATGCATCCCGTAAGCGATGTAAACGTCGGCTTCGGCGAGCGTATCGTCATTGCCCGTTCTCGCCGCCTGTTCGCCGACCTGAACGCGACCCTGGTTGGCCGATGGCATTCTCATCGGCTCCTCGTTTATCGCCTCCGTGGGCGCATGAGCGCGCGCGACCGTAGCGGTTTTCGCGGGTTCGGTCGCACCGGCGCCTGGCGTTATCGCAGCAGCTTGATGCTGGTTATCGCCGTCATCGTCCACGTAGCTTGTCAGATCAATCGTTTGAGTGCGCGACGCGGCCCGTTTAACAACAAGCCATATAAGCGCCAGCAACAGCAAACCGACTGCGCCGGCGCCAACCAGCATCACCGGGTTGGCCAGTAACGCGTTCGGAGTGTCGGACCCCGCCGGCGGCGAGGCTGGCTCATCCAGCGCGGCACGGTCCGGCCCTCCGGACGCTATTCCCGTTGACACCTCAGGGTCATCGGCGGCGGCATCAGGCTGCACCTGCGTGTCGGCCTCCGCGACGACTCCGGCTTGCGGCGCGCCGCCATCGTACTGCGCCACGTCGGCGCCATTCGCGCCCAGACGCGCCTGCAAGTCGGCAAGCGCCTCGCTCTGCAGGCTTATAACGCGCGCCTGCTTGGCGAGCATGGATTCGAGTTCCGCAACCCTGGTCTGCATCGAATCGATTTCCATCTGTCGCGATACCGCCGCTTCCCGCGCGAGCAGTTGCTCGTTCTCCGCGTCGCTGCGGGGCCGCGGTTCAGCCGTATCGATTGCGTCTTCGCCCTTGGCAGCCGCGCCGCTTTCGCTGGCGGCCGCGATTTTCAGCCGTCCGGGATTGTCGTTCGCCTGGGCGCGCGAATCCTTGGGCTCGGTGGCCATGGTATCCGCCGCCGGCTGCTCGCCGATGGACTCCCCGGCTTGAGCGGATGGTTCTTCCACCACAGATTCGGTCGGCATCGGCTCGCTGGATTCACTCCAGGCAGCATTGTGACGGCCGACCTCGGCGACTGCCGCTTCGCTGTCCACCGCCGCGATCTCCTGCGCATCCGGCATTCGCAGGGTCATGCCGGCCACAAGGCCGTTGAGGTTGCCCTGCGCGAACGCCTCTGGATTAGCGCGATATATCGCCACCATCATGCGCGACAATCGAATACTCCCGTCCGGACGGTAACGCTGCGCGATCTTGTACAAGGTGTCGCCGAATACCACGGTGTAGCTCGTCGGAGAATTACCTGCAGGCGCGGATTGCGATGCAACCGCATTTGCGCGCGCCGACGGCGGCGAACTGGCCGCGCGCCCGTTGTCAGTCACGGACGCCGAACCCGCCGCGGCTTGTGCACGCCCGGCCTCCCTCGGCACAACCGGCGCGTTAGAGATCACGATGCCCTGTTCATCCGTCAGCACCGGCGGATCCAGCAGTACCGTGTACTCGCGCACCAGCCGGCCATTCGGCCACCGCATTTCGATGAGAAAATTTAGAAACGGCTCACGCACCGGTTCCCTGGTCGTCACCTGTATGATTGCGCCGCCATCGGTGGCGGGCACGACGTTGAATCGCAACTGGGTCAGCGCGAACGGACGTTGAATGCCTGCCCGATCGAAAACCTGCTGCGAAGCGAGCGTGGTCCGCATGTTTTCGATGTCGTCCGGCTCCGCCGAAAGAACGCGGATGTCGGCGCGCAACGGCTGGTTGAGCGCGGTGCTGACCGTGATGTCCCCGAGTCCCAGACACCAGGTGGTGCCGGGCGTAAGAACCGCCAGCAGGGGCAGACCCCGAGCAAGATTACGCACTTTCATTCGTGTCCCCTTCCCCGAAATTATCAATGTTCATTCCCGCGACAGTAATTCTGCGCGTTTATCAGGAACGGCCCGCAGTCGCGGCGTGACTGCGCTTATAAGAATTTTTTAATCAATAGTTCCGCAACCTGCACACTGTTGAGGGCCGCACCCTTGCGGACATTGTCGCTCACTACCCACAAATCAAGCCCGCGTGGATGCGAAATATCCTCGCGGATGCGACCCACGAACACGGCGTCGTGGCCGGTGGCGTCGGTAACCGGCGTCGGATAACCGCCATCGAGGGGCTCGTCGATAACGCTAACACCTGGCGCCCTGGCCAGTAATTTACGCGCGGCAGCGGCGCTGATTTTGTCGCGGGTTTCAATGTGCACAGCCTCGCAATGCCCGTAAAACACGGGCACCCGCACCGCGGTAGCATTGACCTGAATGCACTCATCGCCCATGATCTTGCGGGTCTCCCACACCATCTTCATTTCTTCTCTGGTGTAGCCGTTGTCCTGGAACTGATCGATGTGCGGCAGCACGTTGAAGGCGATCTGTCGCGGATAAACCTCGCAGTTGGCCGGCTGACCGTTGAGTAGCCGGGCCGTCTGCCCCGCCAGTTCCTCGATCGCTTCCCTGCCGGTTCCCGATACCGCCTGATAGGTGGCCACGTTAATGCGTTCGATCCCGACCACATCGTAGATGGGTTTTAGCGCCACCACCATCTGGATGGTGGAGCAATTCGGGTTGGCAATGATGCCGCGTATTTTGTAGCCCGTAATGGCTTGCGGGTTCACTTCCGGCACGATCAGCGGAATGTCGTCGTCGTTGCGAAAACACGATGTGTTGTCGATCACTACGCAGCCGGCCGCCGCCGCGCGCGGCGCGTACTCGGCGGACACCGAGGCGCCGGGCGAAAACAAACCGATCTGCACTTTCGAAAAGTCAAAGGTGCTTAAATCTTCCACCAGCAACGACTTGCCGTTGAACATCACCCGGCCACCCGCCGAACGCTGGCTCGCCAGCGCATACACGTTGCCCACCGGGAACTTGCGCTCCGCCAGGATCGACAGCATGGTCTCACCCACCGCGCCGGTCGCGCCCACCACGGCTATGTCGTACTGTCTGCTCACATTGTCGATCGGTCGTAGCAAGTCATCACCTGATAAGTACAATTTCCGCGCACGTCATCCCGCCTTGGCGGCGCCTGCTTCTCGCAGCGCGAGGACGATTGCGTTGCCCATCTGCGCCGTCGTTGCGGGCCGGCTACCGCCGACAAAAATGTCCGCCGTGCGCCAGCCCCGGTCCAGCACCGTTCCGACCGCGGCCTCCACGCGCAGCGCGAGCTCCGGTTCGTTCAGGCTGTAACGCAACATCATCGCGACCGAGAGGATGGTCGCAAGGGGGTTCGCGACATTCCGCCCGGCGATGTCGGGCGCTGAACCGTGAATCGGTTCGTACAGGCCGCCGCGCTCGGCATTCAGCGAAGCGGACGGCAACATGCCGATCGATCCCGTCAACATGGCGGCGGCATCCGACAGAATATCGCCGAACATGTTGTCAGCCAGCATGACGTCGAACTGCCTGGGGGCCCGCACCAGCTGCATAGCGGCATTGTCCACATACATATGGCTGAGCTGCACATCCGGATATTCAGCGGCCACGCGTTGTACGACTTCGCGCCACAACTCCGATACTTCCAGCACGTTCGCCTTGTCGACTGAACACAAACGCCTGCCGCGGCGCATGGCGATATCGAACGCCGAGCGCGCGATCCGCTCGATCTCCGATTCGCGATAAGTCAGCGTGTTGAAGCCTTCGCGTTCGCCGCTGTCCAGGGTGCGCAATCCGCGTGGCTGGCCGAAATAAATCCCGCCTGTCAGCTCCCGCACGATCATCAGGTCCAGACCCGCCACCAGCTCAGGCTTGAGCGCGGATGCGTGCGCCAGTTGCGGATACAGCAGCGCCGGGCGCAGATTCGAGAAAAATCCCAGCTCATGCCGCAGCGACAAGAGACCACGCTCCGGACGCAGCTCGCGTTCGCAACTTTCGTATTCCGGCCCTCCGACCGCGCCCAGCAGAATCGCGTCGCTTTCCCGCGCAAGCGCCAGAATTTCTTGTGGCAGCGGACGCCCGGTCGCGTCCAACGCGGCGCCGCCGATCAATCCTTGCTCGGCCTCGAAGTTGAACGCGAACTCGCGCTTGAGCACCTCAAGCACCTTAAGCGCTTCGGCGACGATTTCCGGACCGATGCCGTCACCGGCGAGAAGCAGAACCTTATGCATCATCGCGGGTGCGGGCGCCTAAAGCTAGAACAGCCAGGGCGCTGACGCGTGATGGCGCGCTTCATATGCACGGATGGTCTCGGCGTGCCGCAAAGTGAGCGCGATATGATCCAGGCCGTGCAGCAAACGATGCTTATGGGATGCATCGATATCAAAGTGTGAGCGTTGTCCGTCAGGCATTTCCACAGTCTGGTCCATAAGGTCTATCCACAATTTAAGACCATCCGTAGCCGCCACCGCACCAAAAAGCCGATCAATGGCCGCATCGTCCATGACAATCGGCAACAGGCCGTTTTTGAAACTGTTGCTGAAAAAAATGTCCGCAAAGCTCGGCGCGATCACGGCGCGGAAGCCCGCGTCGAGCAACGCCCACACCGCATGCTCGCGCGAAGAACCGCAACCGAAATTCTTGCGCGCGAGCAGAATCTGCGCGTCGCGATAACGCGGCTTGTTCAGCACGAAATCCGGATTCAGCCGGCGGGCGTCATGATCCTGACCCGGCTCGCCGGAATCCAGATAGCGCCAGTCATCGAACAGGTTCTGCCCGAAGCCGCTACGTTTGACCGATTTCAGGTACTGCTTCGGGATGATGGCGTCGGTGTCGACGTTGGCGCGGTCCAGAGGTGCGACCACGCCATGGAGAGTGCCGAACGGCTCCATCAGTAACCTTTCTTCTCCTCGGCTTTTTCATCGATGCCCTCGCCCGCGGCTTTCATGTCCTCGCCCACGCCTTCCATGGTGTTGCAGCCACTCAGAAGCGCCACGTAGGCGGCGAACAGCGTCACATATAAAACTCTCATCGTCTTTCCTCCCGTGTAGATAATGGTTACGCGCGATTTTGCAGTTCGCGCACATCGACAAAATGACCCGCGATACCCGCGGCGGCGGCCATCGCGGGACTGACCAGATGCGTACGTCCGCCGTGACCCTGACGTCCTTCAAAATTTCGGTTGGATGTCGAGGCGCAACGCTCACCCGGCGAAAGACGATCGTCGTTCATGCCCAGACACATGGAGCAACCCGGTTCGCGCCATTCAAACCCGGCCCGCATAAAAATATGGTGCAGCCCTTCGGCTTCGGCCTGCTGTTTGACGAGCCCCGACCCCGGCACGACCAGCGCCTGCTTGATTGACGTCGCCAGCCTGCGCCCATTGACGACGGCCGCGGCCGCGCGCAAATCCTCGATACGCGCATTGGTGCAGGAGCCAATGAAAATCTTGTCCAGGACGATATCGGTAATGGCGGCACCCGGCTCGAGATCCATATATTTCAGCGCGTGCCGCATGCCGTCGGCCTTGGTCGGGTCGCTCTCGGTATCCGGGTCGGGCACCCGCGCGCCCACCGGCACGACCATCTCAGGCGAGGTGCCCCAGCTGACCTGCGGCTCGATAGTGTGCGCGGCGAGGCGTACCTCGCGGTCGAACCTCGCGTTGTCATCCGATTTCAGATCCCGCCAGGCTGTAACCGCCGCGTCCCAGAGTTCGCCTTTGGGCGCGAGCGGGCGGCCGCGCAGATAATCGATGGTGGTCTGATCCACCGCCACTAAGCCTGCGCGCGCGCCGGCCTCAATGGTCATGTTGCATACCGTCATGCGCGCTTCCATCGACAGCGCGCGGATTGCATCGCCGCCGAACTCAATTGCGTAACCGGTGCCGCCCGCGGTGCCAATTTCGCCGATAATGGCGAGCATGATGTCCTTAGCGGTAACGCCGGGGCCGACGTGCCCGTCGACCATGATTCGCATATTACTGGCCTTGCGCTGGTGCAGACACTGCGTGGCAAGCACGTGTTCGACCTCGGAGGTGCCGATGCCGAAGGCGAGCGCGCCGAACGCGCCGTGCGTAGAAGTATGAGAATCCCCGCACACCACCGTCATGCCCGGCAGCGTTGCGCCCTGTTCGGGGCCGATTATGTGCACAATCCCCTGCCGCCGGTCGCTCAGGCCGTAATACCTGAGCTTATGTTGCGCCACATTCGCGTCAAGCGTCTCCAGTTGCAGGCGTGAGACCGGGTCGGCGGTGCTCAAATCCCTTACGCGGGTCGAGACGTTATGATCGGCTGTCGCCAGAATCGAGTCGGCGCGCCAGACCTTGCGTCCGGCCAGTCGCAGCCCCTCGAAGGCCTGCGGCGAGGTGACTTCGTGCAACAGGTGCCGATCGATGTACAACAGCGTCAAACCATGTTCATCGATCCGCACCACGTGGGCGTCCCACAATTTGTCGTAAAGCGTGCCGCCAGCCATTGTCCGATTGATCGTAAATTAAGACCGCGCATCATAGCTCTCCGCGCCTGCTAAGACAAAACACCGCTGCTGAAGGCGCACCTGCGCGCGCCACCGCCACGCCCATTAGTGGTTACCCAGATCCCTCGCCGCAAACCTACCGCTGGTCGGTCACGCATTGCCACTCATCGGTCGTGCCAAGATTAATGTTTCACGCGTTCCCGCTCGGCGCTATACCTACCGTGGAGCCCAATGACCGATACGTGACAATTATCAGTAGACGGCTTTCATTACCGTACCTGTCGCCAATCTAGAAGTACGACAAGCAAAACCAGGGGCTTAAATCGTTATGTGGGGAAAAAATTCATGAAAGTTATACGAGAAATGCCATGCCGCATTGCGTCCGGCTTTTTGTTCATCGCGTTCGCCTGCTCCACGCAGGCCCAGCTTACCGATATCACGCAGACACCCAATCCGATTAACGCTGGCATCGCGAAGTCGCTGCGTCAGCAGGTCGACGCCGGCCAAGGGGACGCGTTTACGCCGGGATCGTCAATCTACCTCATTAAGCGCGATCCCGCGCGCTCGGTGCGGCGCGGGCGTCAGCTCTTCCAGCGCACCTTCACCAAAAATCAGGGGTTCGGTCCGCGCGTGAACGACGACTCAATCGGCGATATCACGGTCATGCGTAACCTGGGCGCGGGATTATCGAATAGCTGCGCGGCCTGTCATGGACGCCCGCGAGGTTCGGCCGGGTTCGGTGGCGATGTGGTAACGCGCCCCGACAGTCGCGATGCCCCTCACCTGTTCGGCGCCGGGCTTGTAGAAATGCTGGGCGACGAGATCACCCATGATCTGCGCAGTATCCGGGGCCAGGCAGTGCAACGTGCCAAAACTTCAGCACGGTCCGTCACGCAGCGACTGCAAAGTAAAGGCATCGACTACGGCCAGATCACGGTCTGTCCGGATGGCGATGTAGATACCTCGCAAGTGCAAGGCGTAAACCCGGATCTTCGCGTTCGCCCCTTCTTCGCCCATGGTGCATCGTTCGCACTTCGCGAGTTCATCGTCGGCGCCTTCAAGGACGAAATGGGGCTGGAATCTCCCGATACAATCCTTTGTCGGGCCACCGATCCGGCCAATGCGGTGGCGGTGACAAGCCCCTCTGGCATGGTTTTCGACCCCGCGCTTGACAGCATGGTGCGCCCGCCCGTATGCGATCGCAGCGAAGATGGAGATTTCGACCTCGCGGTCAATGAGATCGATCCGGCGGTGGTCGACCATATGGAATTCTACTGTTGAACTACTTCAAGCCCGGCACGGGTGAAGTCACACAGCAGTCTCAACAGGGCCTAAAACTGATGGAGCGGATCGGATGCACGAGCTGTCATGTCCAGGACCTCCGCATCGAGCGCGACCGGCGCATAGCCGACGTAGAAACACGTTTCGATCCGGCAAGGGGAATCTTCAATCGCCTGTATGCAACGGCCACGACCTTGTTCAAGATCGTAGAGGACGGCGATCAGTACCCGCAACTGCTGCCCAAGGGAAAGCCATTTCTCGTAGAGAATATCTTCGCTGACTTCAAGCGACACGATCTGGGGCCGGCCTTTCACGAGCGGGAATATGACGGGTCGTTAGTCACGGAATTCGTGACCGAGCCGCTGTGGGGCGTGGGCAGCACCCCATCATATGGTCATGACGGGCGCAGCATCAACCTGGAGGAAGTCATTATGCGTCATGGCGGCGAAGCGCAGGAAACTCGCGACGCCTTCGCGTCCTTGAACTGGCTCAACCAGCGCAAGATCCTCGTATTCCTCGAGACTTTGGTCATCTTCCCGCCAGACGATACAGCGTCCAACCTGAATCCAGGCGTACCGGGCACCGTCAGTCCGCAGAATCCTTCAGAGCACGGCAGCATCAACCTGGGCGCGCTTTTTCAGATCCCATCGGAAGGTCGAGAGTAAGCTCGGTCACAGGGCGCGTCGGGCAAGCGCCTTCCAATCGAGACGCAACTTGTGGCCGGGGGCAACGCCGAGTTCGACGAGCCGGCCCCCGGCTATTTCCAGCACAAAAAGCACCGGAAAGCGACTCGAATAATGCGGCAACCGCGCTTCGTATTCGGCGTCGCTTTCTCCCGCTCTGCGTGGCGATTCCGGTGGCATGGTGTACGTAACAAGCACTTGGCCGTCCGCATCCAGAAACGCTACGTCGATAGGCACCCAACTGTCGCGCATGAACGCCGCGACGATCTCTGGTTTCGGCAACACCATCAGCATTCCTTGACGCGGATCGATAAACCTGCGCCCGCCTAGACCCCTGCCGCACTCGCGGAATCGAGCGCGAGATCAAGCGTGAGCCTTTCCTTTGCGATCGCAAACTGCACCGTCTCGCGCGATTCCGTCTCGACCGCATGCTCTCCCGCCGCCACCAAGCAGAAAATCACCATGCATTGAACCATGGGTCTCATGCAACGCCCGCCAGGCTTGTCTGGCATCGCGCTCTCAGGAACATGGATCGACGGCAAAAACATAGTTACGGATTTGCTAGGCGTGTAAGAACTCGCCGCAAGCCGTTTATCGATAGATAATTTCTCGGCGTAATGGAGCAAGCCTAGCGAGCAAACGATTCTGCGTTGCCTCAGGAAGGTTGAGGCGCGCCATCGCCTCCTGTAGGTTCTCTACTCCGGCGTTGAACTGAGCCTCAGTGATGTTCAAGCCACCGTGCACGACGTCCATGGGATCGCCCGTGTATTCGCACGGTCCGCCGCTCAGCACGCAGATGTACTCGACCAGTTTTTCCCGAAGATGCGGTATATCACTGTGGGCGAAGACCGGCCCCACGCGACTGTCGTTGGCGCATACTTCGAGATAGCCATCCACCAGCCCCGCTATGCCGCCTTGTTTGACCAGGCCCTGGAAGAGAGCGTCATCAGCCGCTTGCGCCGATGAGTAACCTGTCAGCCCAACTGCCAACGATAGGACTAATACATTTAGTAGCGCAGGTTTTGACCGTAGCATGTCATCTCACTCCAGTAAGGTTCAGTAGCTCGCTTCCACGGACAAATACAAGCCAGTCTGGCGGCCAAGGCCGGCGATAGTCCCGAGGTCGGCATACGCCGCCACGAAAGAAAGATGCTTGTTGGGAAAGTAGCCGATGAACACATCCCACCAGTCTTCTTCGCGCGCGAAAGCGAGGTTGTCGGGCTTCTGCCGATACTCCACGCCGAGCGCCGTGAAGCGGTCGAGTAATACGGCGACGCTACCTTCGAATACCAGGTCACGCCCACCTTTGCCGCCACCAAACCCCAGTAGTCCAAGCTGATTCGCCTCGGTAGAGCGCACTGTCGTATTCAACAACAGGTTGCGGCCGGCAAGGGCGCCGAGAAACAGCTTGCTGGCGGCGAGGTAAACGTCAACGCCGCTGTCGTCTTCCGCGCCGACGGCGTTCGGAATGTCGAAATCCAGATTATGTTTGTATTGCGCGCCGAGCGAGATCTGCGGCCAGGGCGTGTAAATCAAATCGCCCAGAAGCCGCAACTTGGCGCCAAAGATATTCTGCCGCAGCACCGCGTCGGGTTGCTCCAGCATGACGCCTAACGTGCCGAGATCGAATTCCTGACGCGCGAACGAGAGCTCGACACGGTTGAATAACGTAATCCCCCCACCCAGCACATCAAGAGTGTAATCGCCGGTGTCGACGCGCGAAATGGCGAACGCGCTGCCGTATTCGTCGCGCGTACCGTAACCCGCGAGCACCGCCCACGGCACCAGCCCCCCGCCCGCGGAGCCCTCGATCTGCAACGCACCGCCGGTGGCCAGCAGACGGCCATCCGCCTGCGCGGCCGGCAAACAAGCCAGCGCAATCGATAAATGAAACAAGTAACCGGCAACGCAAAGCATCCGCCGACATATCATTTTTGCCTCCCCAATATTCACAGGACCTTTATGCGCGAAATCTCTGTGGCGGGCGGCGCACTGGCAGTCCGTAGTTGTTCGTATTGCTTGAACCACGCGATAAACTCAATCAGCGGTAGCGCTTTGCTGATGTGGAACCCCTGCGCCATGTCACAGCTATAACTCCGCAACAACTTCAGGGATTCCTCGCTTTCCACGCCCTCGGCCACCACGCGCAGCCCCATGTTGTGGCCCAGATCGATGGTGGATTTCACGATCACCGCGTCGCTGGTGTTGTTCATCAGGTCCAGCACGAAGGACTTATCGATCTTCAGTTCATGTACCGGCAGGCGTTTCAGGTGCGAAAGCGAGGAATAGCCGGTGCCGAAGTCGTCGATCGACAGCCGCACGCCACATTTATCCAGGCTTTCCAGCATGAGGATAATTTTGCCCGAGTCGCGCATGACCGAGCTTTCGGTAACTTCCAGGGTCAGGTGTCCGGGTTCGAGACCGTGTTCTCGCAACCGCCCCTCCACGATCGACGGCAGATCCACGCTGGTCAGGTCCGTGACGGAGATATTGATCGCCACGCCCACCTCGATGCCCTCGCGACGCCACACGCTGCAATCGCGCACCACTGTGTCCAGCAGCCAATGGGTCAGTGCCCGGATATGTCCAGACTGCTCGGCCAGCGGGATAAACTCGTCCGGCGGTACCATACCGTAGCGCGGATGTCGCCAGCGCATTAGCGCCTCCACTTGCGTGACCGCACGCGTGCCGAGCTCGATCTTGGGCTGGTAATGCACCACCAGCTCGTTATTGGGCGCCGCGCGGCGCAGATCGTTGACCAGCGCCAGTCGGTGCAAGTGCTCTTCCTCGCGGCCCGCCTTATAAGCGGTAGGCGATTGTCGCGTCCGTTTGCCTTCGTACATGGCGATGTCCGCGCGGCGAAGCAAGGCTTCCGCGTCCTCGCCATGATCGGGATACACGGACACACCGATACTGACTTCCGTCACCACTTCAACCGTGCCTAGTTTCACGGGCTCGGCCATGACCGCTTTCAGTTTCGCTCCCACGAGCAGGGCCGCTTCCAGATTCTGGCCTTCCACCAGAGTGAGAAACTCATCGCCGCCCAGTCGCGCCACCGTGTCGCTGGCGCGCACCGTGGCGCGCAGGCGCCGACCCAGCTCGATCAGCAACTGATCGCCGGTGTGATGCCCGAGGAGTGTGTCGTTGATCTCCTTGAAGCGATCCACATCTATCATCAACACACCCACCGTATTGCCATTGCGGCGCGCGTGCTCGATAGCCGAGCGCAGCCGGTCATGGGCCAGCGCGCGATTCGGCAAACCTGTAAGTGTGTCGTGAAACGCCTGATGCGCGATCCTGTCCTCGCGTTCGGCAATCGCGCTCTGCATCGTGTTCAACGACGTTGCGAGGGCCCCCAGCTCATCCGAGCGCTGTATCTCGACGGTGTGCCGATAATCACCCTGCGCGATTCGCTGCGTGGCGGTGACCAGCCGATTCAGCGGTCGTGCTACCCCATGCGCCAAAATAAAAGCCGCAACCAGCGCAACACCCAGCGCCAGCAGCGAAATCAGGACCAGTCGATTGCCAAGGGCGCGAAACTGCCCACCGTGCTCAAGCGGAATTTGCAGCACCGCGCCGACCTCGTGCCGGCCGCCAGCTTCCAAGGGTATCTTCAACGTCAGATATTCCGCGTCTCGCAGATGCATGACGTAAGGTTCGCTGACCTCGGCGTTCGTGCCCAGGGTGCTCGCCAGCGCATCGCGCAGCGGAGGCACCAAAGTGGAAGGTAATGGCATAACAGCATTGCGGCCGCGCTTGCCGTAACCGACAAAGGATATCTCCAGCCCGGTGAGCGCCTTGAGTATCGCGACGAGCGTCTCGTCCATCACGAAGCCCATGACCGCCCACGCAACACGCTCCGGGGCCTCCACCGGCACCGCCATTAGCTGATGCGGCGCGCCGCCGAACACCACCGTCGCCCGCGCGAATGGTGTGTCCTCGGCTTCTCGTATCAGCTCGGACAGCACTGGGTAAATCGGGCTGCCGGGTAACTCCACGATGGTCGAGGCCACGACCTCGCCCTCCAGCGAGAGCACCAGCGCCTCGCTCGCGCCGATGCGCTTGTTGTAATTCTCCAGCGCCGAGCGGATGGTCGGTACGTCACCGGTCGCCACCGCCTCCTTGAATCCGAAGTCGCTGGCCGCCTGCCGCACGGCATAGAGCAACTGCTCGTCGCGCTCGCGCATTGATTGGGCGAATACTCGCGCGCCGGTCTCCAGGCTGACTTCCGCATGCTCGATCATGCTGGCGCGGATTGCGGAGTACACGACCACGAAGATCGGCGCCAGCACGCAAGCGATCACGCACGCCAGCGCCGCGAGAATTCGCGTTCGAAAACTCAAGGCCCTCATTGTCTCCAGCGCTTGAACTTATCTTCCACGGAAGGGACGGATGACGTGGGTTGAGAGTTTTGGGGCGCTGAGCGCATCTCCAGCGAGTAGACCCGCGCCAGCGCGGAGACATCGACTGGCGCCGTCTCCATCACTTGCGGCGTGCGCGACCTGGCCTGTGGATGCCATAACGTAACTTCGTAACGGCCGGCCGGCAATCCCTCGATATCCACCTTGCCTTGCGCATCAGCCTTGCCGAAATAAGGCGTGTCGGCGACGTAGATATATCCCAGCATCCAGTCGTGGATATTGCAGCCCAGCACCACCACACCCGGCTGGTCGAATATGATTGGCGCGGAGGGCGTGTCCTTGTACAGCGGCAGTTTGAATCGCTTGGGCGCGGAGAATGAGTAGACGCTGTGGCGGATGTCGTCGCTGTTGGGAAATTTTACCAGAGTACCAAGCCGCACCGGCAGCACGTAGGGGTCGAAGCGCCGGTTGCGCTGATCCATGCTGGCGCGGGGCGTATCCGCCACCGCGGGCGGGGTGAAGTCCAGGGCATGCAGCGACAGCACGGCGTCCGCCACGGGCGCGCCTTCAGCATCGGTGATCCGCGCCTCGAAGGCACCAGCGGCCAGACATGGCATCAAGATCAACGGCTGCGCCAGCCAGACCAACGTCCCGGCAATAGTGGTGATACGGTTGATGACCGGCGTCCTCCGCTGCTCAGGCGGACGAATTTAACCAACCGGCGGCGGGAGCGTCTGACGGTAATGGACGAAGGACTCGATATGACCGACCAGCGGTCAGAGGATTTTCAGTACGCGACGCAGCCCGCCCGTAACGCAGCCGCGCGAATGTTCGCAGAGGGCGCGGGTTTTACGGAGTCGTTATGGAGAGTTTCTGGATGACTCGGCGACGAATCAGTTATCGCTGTAGCAGCCCGCTACCGCGAGCGCGTTGCCGGCCTTGATGGTCTGATATTTTTCCCAGAACGCTGCGTCTATAGCCATCAGCGACTCCTCTGTCGCAGAATCGCGGTAACGTGACATCTGACCGGGGCCGCCGTTGTACATGGCATAGGCCGCCCGCGCCAGGTTCTGGATGTCGCCGCTCACTATGTCTTCTTTTTTCGCGATCGCATAATCGATCAGATAGTGGCGCAGGATGTCGGCGCCCGCGCGGGCGTTATAACCGATGTCCCACTGCAGACCGTTGAGGTCGTAAAAGCCGCGCCAGACGTGCTGGTTAATCTGCATGACGCCGATCGACCCCGTGCCCGAGCTGATCGGGACGTATTTATCGCCGCGCTCCACGAACTGGCGCCAGCAGCTTTCCTGCCAGGCGGTGGCCAGCACCAGCGGTTCGAACAATGGCCGGTACCCGGACGCTATTTCGCCCTCGCTCAACACATCGCGCGCCACCAGGGCCAGCAACTCCTTAACTATCGGCAGGTATTCGTCTAGGTCGTCAAGGCCAGGCAGCCAGCCGGTGAGGCGCTCGACCAGTGCATCGTATCGGCTGTCCGCGGCGTACGCCGACGGGATGAGCGACAGCCCGCTTAAGTCCAGTCCGATCGGACGGCGGCGGGGCGGCGGCAGCGGCGCGCCGAAACCCAACGCGCGGCGCAGTTCCGGATCGACTTGAATGCTGTAGTCCAGCGCCTCTATGGGAAGATCGGGGGCCGCGATGCGCGCCATGCGCCGCAGCGCATCCGCCGATAAGGTAAAGCCGAGATTCGGCGCGAGCCGATCCAGGATCTGCAACGCGTCGCCCGCGGCAATGAAACTCAGCCAGCGTAGCGCGGAGTCAGGTGGCAGCCCGCTGCTTTGCGCGCGCAACGCCGGAGCCAGGCGCGACCAGGTAGATACAAACAGGCGCCGCACCGGGTCAACACCGTCCGAGGGCGACGCCGCGAGGATATCGAGCACATCCTGCCGCGCCTGCAGCAATACCGCGAGCAGTTCCGCGCGCAGTTCCAATGACGCATTCGCGCTCGCGCGCTTGATCAGCGTGGTCACGAAAGAGTCCCAATGGTGGGAAGCCTGCCGCCATCGCCGCAGTTCCTCGCCGAACAGGGCCGGTTCCGCGCGATCAGGCGCCGGCGTGACCGCCAGGCCGTCCGGCGCCTCTATCCTGACGCCCAACGTGAGTGCGCCATTACCCGCCTCGACATGTGACAGTGCGATTGAATCCAGCAGTTCGCGCACCAGCGCCTCGTCATGCGGAAATACGACCGGCAGCAACGACTCCAGCTCCGCGAGCGCCGGGGTTAAATCCAGTTGCAGGCGTTCCATGCGTGGATGCACATGGCTTTTTACCTGGTCCCACAAGGTGCCGGCGACACTGGCGCTGCTACCGTCCGCGGCGTAAATGTTGGACTCGACGACCCGAAACTCGACCGTGCCGGCCGCGGCGTCGAGCACCGGCTCTTCGAAAACCTCCACGAAGCCGGTCCAGTCGAGTATCGTCAGGCAGCGTGCCCCTAGCACCGTACCCACCCGCGCCTCGCCCGCGCTGATCACCTGCACGACGCCGGCGCGAACATCGACTTGCGGATCGGAAAGCGTAAGGTAATTACAACCGCTGCCGTCGTCCCACGCGCGCGCGACGCCGTCGGCATCCGTGTACACCTGACTAACGAGAAACTGACGGATCAGTTCCTCGTTAAAGCGCACCGGGATGTCGGCCTCACGCGCCTGGGCGACGGTCGTCACCCAGCACAAGACGATCACAATGAGTAGGTTTTCGGCAACACGCAGGAAAGGCGGATTAATCATTATGGTTGTTACTGATCGCTTGGTACCCTCGCGCGTCCGAATCTTAAGGTCAAAATCGACGGCGCGCGCCTCTTATTGTTTTTGTTTACAAACATTTATTGTTTACAAACATTTACCACTATTTATAAACACACCGCATGCGTCGCCATTGATACATTAAAAAAGCCCGCACTGCAAAGCAGGAGGCGGGCATTGTCGGCACGCTGGAGGAAAATGGATTACTAACTGATTTATTGCCGGTGCGCAAAACGTGCCAACTTTATTAATCTTCAGATTCATAAACTTATCTTGTTACAAGTCCAGACAGAGCTATTTTATTGCACTGCAACGTAGCCGCCGCGCGCCGCAATGGTGCAGAGTGCGGCCGGTGACGACTAGCGTGAATAGTGCCCCGAAAGAAAAGGCAAAGCCTATTAGCCCTAGGGAGACTCTGATTTATTAGCTGATGTTGTGATAATAGGGATTCGATAATAGGAATTATTGAATCACGCCACTCGGAGTTTTGACTGATGCGCCAGCGAACGTTTGCCGCGGATGATTTTGAGACCTATCGCAAGTCCACGCGGCGAGAACGCTTTCTGGATTGAGATGGAGCGGGTGGTGCCGTGGGCTGAATTGTGTGCGTTGATCGAGCCGGTGTATCCGTGTGAGCCCGTGGGTGCGGGCCGTCGGCCGGTGGGTCTTGAGCGGATGCGTATCTACTTTATCCAGCAGTGGTTCAATCTGTCGGATCCGGCGGTGGAGGAGGCGCTGTACGACAGCCGCGCGCTGCGGGCGTTTGTCGGCATTGATCTGGGGTGAGAGCCGGCGCCGGATGAGACCACGGTGTGCAAATTCCGTCACCTGCTGGAAGCCCATAATTTGGGTGAGCGGCTGTTTGCGGCCGTGGGTGAGCACCTGCAAGCGCAGGGTTTGCGGATCAGCACCGGCACCATCGTCGATGCCACGATCATCAACGCACCGGCCTCGACCAAGAACCGAGCGCAACAACGCGATCCCGAGATGCACCAGACGAAGAGGGGCAACCAGTGGGACAACGGCCATGAAGGCGCATCTCGGCACGGATAGCAAGACCACGCTCATTCATGCGGTCGTGGCCACGGCTGCGAACGTGCACGATTCTCAGCTGCTCACCGATTTGTTGCATGGCGCGGAGACGCGGGTGTGGGGCGATGCGGCGTATGCCGGCCAGGGCGACGTGATCCGTGCATGTGCAGAGACTGTAATTCAAATTGTGTAACTGCTTATTTGCCCAATAGCCTGAGATTAGGAGGATATGGACCATGAGCAGTATGATCGATCGAGAAAAGCTTGAAGCGATGGCCAAGGAATTGGCCATGGACATTAGGACGGAGAAGGATCTGTCGGATTTGAGCCGTGCGCTCATGAAGCTGACGGTGGAGACCGCGCTGGGCGCGGAGCTGGAAGCCCATCTGGGCTACGCCAAGCATGACCCCAGCGGGCGCAACTCCGGCAACAGCCGCAACGGCGTCAGCAGCAAGCGTCTGCAAGGCGCCCATGGCGAAGTCGAGATCGACACCCCACGGGATCGCAACGGCGATTTCGAGCCCATGCTGGTGCGCAAGTGGCAGACTCGGCTGACCCAGTTCGATGACCAGATTCTGTCGCTGTATGCCAAGGGCATGAGCACGCGCGATATCGTCGCGGCCTTCCAGGAGATGTATGGCGCACAGGTCTCGCCGACCCTGGTTTCCAAGGTGACCGAGTCGGTGCTGGAGCGGGTCGTGGCGTGGCAATCGCGCCCACTGGATGAGCTTTATCCGAGCGTCTATCTGGACTGCATCGTGGTGAAAGTGCGCCAGGACAAGCGGGTGATCAACAAGGCCGTGTACCTGGCGCTCGGCATCAACCTGGAGGGCAACAAGGAGTTGCTGGGACTGTGGCTGGCCGCGACCGAGGGGGCCAAATTAAAGAGGTCAGGCTCAGTATTTCTGATAGCTCGCGGGCATGCCCCGCCGCATCCGAATTCATCTGGACGGTATTCCCTTGCACGTTGTGGCGCGTAGCCACAACCGCGAGCACTGCTTCTTCTGCGAGGAAGACTACACCGTTTAACCTTACTGGCTGGGCAAAGCGCTTAACGAATGCGGCTGCGAGCTCCATGCCCACGCTTTGATGACTAACCAAGTACACCTGCTGCTTACACCGCGGAAGGCGGCAACAGTGCCGAAGCTCATCATTCCCTGGGACGGCGCTATGTGCAGTACATCAACCGTAGCTACCGGCGTACCGACACTTGGTGGGACAGCCGCTACAATCCCAAGCTGTGCAAGCGAATTACCTGCTGGCCTGTCAGCGTTACATCGAACTCAACCCGGGCCGCGATGGTGGACGATCCGGCCCACTATCGCTGGAGTAGTTACCGGAATAATGCGCTGGTAGAAACGGATCCTCGGCTCACATGTCACCCACTGTATCAATCGCTTGCCAGCAGCGATAATCGTGCCCTCTTTCGAACAGAGCCGGATCAAATAGCTGTCGATGACATCCGCCTGGCACTGAACCAGAATCAGCCCGTTGGCAACGAGCGATTTCTCGCCAGGATTGAGAGAATGACGGGCATCCGTCGCGAGGCCGGTCGTGCGGCAGGCCACGGCTGGAGCCGGGTGCTAAAAGTACCGCAATGGAGGGAGCTGGGGCTGTGAGAATTTTCGAGCTTGGCTCCTTTGGTTCGCAAACCCTGCCATGAGCGCGTCGCTGGGGCGAGGAGTTTCCGCCATCGTCGAAGGTACTGAAAACGATATCCAACGCCCCTTAGAACAACGCCTCAAGCTGATGTGGATCGTCGCCTAGCAGGCTGTTGAAAATCACTCTGAAATGCGATGAACCATCTATCTGAACGGGTTTGCCGATGGGCGAGAACAGCCGCTTCGGTGTGATTGCTGCGGATCGCGTTGATGTTCATCGATTCATGGT
>JACCYU010000034.1 GCA_013696315.1 Gammaproteobacteria bacterium
GGGCAGCCGGCAGGGATCGTTGGGGTCGGCGCAGGTCAGCTCTACCGGAGTCGGCACGCGGCTGGATTCGCTGTAGCCGCCGTAAACGCCGATTGCCGGGATTGGCTGGTACGTGGCACCCAGCGCCGGATTGAAGCGGCTGTATTTGTGATCGCCGTTCAGTGCGGTGCCGAGCTGGTCGTCGAGCTTGACTACCGTGTAGTTGTAACGGCCCGAGGCGGTCACCGCCAGCGCGTCGGTCACCGACAACGTGTCCGTGAAGTAGACGCTATAGTTATTCACGTCGCTCTGCACGTCCACAAATGCTTCCGAGTCGAAAAAACCGCTGGCGATGGCGCGGCGGTTAGCGTTCAGCGCGCCAAGCTCCGTATTCGAACTGAAATCCGTCTCGCCGCGATCCACTTCGGCGCCCAGAATGAACTGATTCTGACGCGCGAACAGATCCTCGAGGTACGCCGCCTGCAGGCCGCCGCCGAAGCCGTCCTGATCGGTCTCGCTGCGATTCAAAGTGCCTGCCGGGATGCCCGCATCCTCGTCGCCGACGGATGCGATCGCGGGCACCGCGCCTAGCCGCGAATCCACCACCACCGCCTCTGTTTCCTCGCCGGTGACGGCGTCCACATCTGCGGAGCAGACGAAGCCCGCATTGGCCGGATCTTCGCAGGCCTCAAAGTCTGAATCGTCGCCGTTGAAGGTCTCGATATCGCTCATGCGATAGTAAACGTTGCCGGTAAGCAGCACTGACGATGACGCCTGGTGCGTGCCCCGCAGATTGAACATCACCAGATCGTTGAGCGTCTGATCCGGTACGGTGAATACCGCCGTCCGATCCAGCGCCAGCAGACCGGCAGGCACGGTGCCGTTGCCGATGAGATCCGTATCCGCCAGATTGAGACTGAGATCGAAGGTCGTGGCCTCCGACTGATTCCAGCTGAGATTACCGAACAGCTTGGTCGCATCCGAGGGCGAAAAATCCCGCCAGCCCTGCTCATCGAAATACTCGCCGGTCAAGAACCAGCCCCAGTCACCGCGGCTGCCGCCGTGCTCCAGTTGCGTTGAGTAACGCTCCCACGAGCCCGTATAAACCTCGGCGCGCGTGCCGGGATGCGTGAAGCCGGTCTTGGTTTGCAGCGAGAGCGCGCCGCCCAGGGTGTTGCGGCCGAATAACGGATTCGAACCGGGCACGACATTGATGCTGCCGATCGACGACTCCGGAATCAGCGCCCAGTTAAGCGTGTCGCCGAAGGGCTCGTTAATGCGCACGCCGTCCTGATACATGGACAAACCCTGCGGCAGCCCCAGCAGTGGCGAGGCGGTGAAGCCACGGTAGGATACGTCGCGCTGCAAGGGATTGTTCTGCCCATCGTTAACGTGCACGCTGCCAAGGCGGTTGTTCATGAACTCGGTGATGTTCGCGCTCTGGGAGTCTTCCAGTTCCTCACTCGTGACGGTTTGGACGTTGGCCGGAATTTGCGAGCGCGGCAAGCCGGTGCCGTGCATCGGCGTCACACCGATCACGTCGATCGTCTCGATCTGAACCTGCTCCGGACTCTCGCGTGCAATATCGGCGCGCGGCGCCGCGCGCGATCTTGTGGGAGCCGCGTCCGCACCGCCCTGAGCGCTTACACGGCCCGCGGACACGGATAATCCGATTATTGCGAGCGCCGAGACGGTCAATACCCCCACCTTACGCACACTACGCATTGGACTTGGCTCTCCGCTTGAATGGTCGTTGTCGACCTGTATTGACCCTGTACCCCTTGCGGCATAGCGGCCATTCCGGCGGCCGCAGTCGAGCAATTCCGCACTATGTTAGCTGGCGGAAAATTTTCCTATAGGAGTTTTTCCTAACATGCGGTTCGGTTCGCAGGTCTTGGGAGTCGCATCCGACGCGCGCGCAAAAAAAAGCCCGGAATCAGACTTTCCGGGCCCGCCACAAAAGGCGTAACGTCGCAATGATTAACAGGAACCGTCATCTGTATTGTGCATGTCTGGATAACATCCAGGCTATAGGAAATCTTCCCGAAAACAGAGCGATTTTGCCGCATCTACGGCGGCAAACAATTCGAATGTTACGCCGGTTGTGGGGCCTGCTATTGCGTGCGGATCGGCAGGCACACCGCCACGCGCGTACCTTCACCCGGCGCGGTCTCGATCTCGAATGCACCGCCCAGCACGCTGGCGCGTTCGCGCATACCGATCAGTCCCAGTCCCGTGCGGGTAGCGTGAATATCGAAACCACACCCGTTGTCCGTTACGCACAGGCGCAGCTCTCTTGTCCGCGCCGACGTCTCGATCTTCACCGACAACTGCTCGGCGCCCGCGTGGCGCTCGATATTCGTGAGACACTCCTGGACGATCCGATAGACATGTATGCTGACGGTGTCGTCGAGGCTGTTCAAATCCGCCTCGCCGCGATGCTGCAGGCGGCAGAACTGCTCCGGATGACGCGCGTTCCAGTCGTCGATGGTCTGCCCCAGGGTGATCACCAGGCCCAGCTCATCCAGGGTCGCCGGGCGCAACCGCTTAATCATGTTGCGGATGACCTCGAAAACGCGCGACGATACCGAGACGATGGCTTGCGCGCTCTCATGCACCTGCGGCGCGACGCCGCGGCTCCATTTGCTTATGGAGACCGCATCGGCCTGTACCGCGCTTAGGCACTGGCCCAGCTCGTCGTGGAGCTCGCGCGCCATCAGCCGCCGTTCTTCCTCCTGGATAGCCAAAGATTTCTGCGTGAGATAGCGGTTTTCCGCCGTACTTTTTTCCAGCGCGCCGGCCATGTGATTGAAACTGGAGGAAATACGCCCGAACTCCGGCAGCCTGAAAACCGGCAGCCGCAAAC
The DNA here is from genome assembly GCA_013696315.1 of Gammaproteobacteria bacterium. Classification (NCBI taxonomy): domain Bacteria; kingdom Pseudomonadati; phylum Pseudomonadota; class Gammaproteobacteria; species Gammaproteobacteria bacterium. The sequence continues at coordinate 2,846 of JACCYU010000034.1, forward strand.
GGTAGTTACCGCGCTCGATGCCGTTCAGGCCCTTCAGAATGGTATCGATGGGCCGCATCGCGGCGCCCAGAGTTACAAACACCACCAGGTTGGCGGCCAGCCAGAAGCCGACCATAAGAATCAGTAGATCGCTGGTGTCCTGCCAGGCTTCCGTGATTTCGTCGGCCGGGTCCGCGTAAACCACAAGCTGCGAATACGGCGCGCTGTCCAGCGTTATGGACCGACGAAATTCCAGCTTTTGCCGCGCTAGCAGATTTTGAAACCAGCCGGGCGCCTGTGCGGTTTTTGCGCCCGCGCAGCCGCGACTCTGCAACGGTGGCGCGCCCTTTTCACCGTACAGCCCTATGCACAGATGACGGATGTTCTCAAGCGCATCAATTCGTTCGACCAGGCGCGTCCTGACCCGCGGATTGCCTTGCGGCTCCAGTGCGGCAATTGTTTCGCCCAGCAATTGAACAGTCAGAGTTACCGTGGACTGCAATTCGTCCTGCACGGCGCGGCGGGTATTGTTGATCGCGAGGAAAAGACCAAGCAGCAGCGCCAGCAGAAACAGCAAGGTGATTAACAGATTGAGGTGAAAGCGCAGGCTCATTATTCAATCGCCGCCTCTGGGTTCCAGCGGCGTTCCGGGAACAGTATTATTCAGCGACTTGGCTACGGCGCGCGCGGTCAGACCAACACGACACCATGCCGTATCGCCAGCCGCGCGAGCTCGGCTGCGCTGGCGACCTTGAGTTTGCCACGAATTTGCGTGTTGTAGTTTGCGACCGTCTTGACGCTCAGAGACAGCAGCGCCGCGATCTCGCTGACCGTGCGCCCTTCGGCCAGCAGCCGGAAAATTTCGAATTCGCGAACCGAAAGCGCGCCCAGCACATTGACCGCACCGGCACGGTTCACAGCCGCCAGACGTTTCTCGATGCCCGGGCCCAGATAAACGTCGCCGCCCACGACACGCTCGACCGCGGCTACCAGCACTTCGGCAGCGCTGCTCTTGCTGATATAACCGCGCGCGCCGGCTTGCAGCGCACGCTCTATGAAGACGCTTTCGTCGTGAATGCTGAACACCAGCACACGCGCCGCGCGATCGCGCTGAGTGATGCGCCTGATGGCCTCCAGCCCGCCGATTCCGGGCAGGGTAAGATCCATGACCACCAGATCGAAATGGTCGTGCGTGTAGCGCGCGTACGCCTGTTCGCCGGTATCGGCCTCGAACACGCTGATGTGGTGCGATGAATTCTCCAGCAGCCGGCGATAGCCCGCACGCACCACCGCGTGATCGTCCACGAGCAATATCTTTAGCGGATAGCTACTGTCGCGCATATATATTCTCTTGCTTGTCACACCGCGCGCCGATGTCGCATCGAACACGCCTGTTCTTCGTCCCTGTTTCCGAGCCCCTGTTCTGGAGCGCGGTGGGTGGCTGGCGACCTCTGACGATAGAATCCGCAAGATGCACAAGCACCTTACGCTGGCGATTCAGCCGCCGATATACGACATCTCTACTTTCGGCATCGGCAACGGGCGCGCGTTGCGCAGTTCGGAGTATCGATCCGCGCGCCGCCCCCAGATCGATTCGATTTGGCGCGCGAGCTGCTCATCGCTTGCGCCCTCGCGCAGTAGACTCCTGAAATCGTGGCCGCTGGTGGCGAACAGGCAGGTGTAAAGCATGCCCTGTGC
>JACCYU010000035.1 GCA_013696315.1 Gammaproteobacteria bacterium
AGCTTCGAGTCATAGTCGCGGGACGACGAATCCACCCATGCGCCCAGCCCGACGATCTCCGCCAGGTTGTCGTCCTGAAAACCGTGCTGCCCGATGAACTCGCGGTGACAGCCCAGCGGCATCAGCAACCGCAGCAGCCACAGCCGGACGAGCGCGGGAACGTCACCAGCAGAATAGTAGCTCGGGGTACTAGGGTGGCGCGGCATGCTGTTCTCCTTGGCAGTTTGGGAGATCAGTATCACTCGGGACTGCGTCAAAATATGTCGCGATGTGCGCCCCGGCTTCCGTGCCCGTGCCTCGCTTTGCCAGGCGATTTGTTTAACAATGCTGTATGCTCTTGATGATCGACAATTATTGACGCTTGCAAAAATGGTTTACACTCAGCGATCTGTCATCCTGAGGCCCTTCGCTTTGCTCCAGAATAAACTCCGGCCGAAGAATCTGCCGTTTTGCCACGTAAAAAAGCAGATGCTTCACGGAGTTTATCCTGAGCTTCGCCGAAGGATTCAGCATGACATCTCTGTTAAGCACTAATGCAAGACTCAATAACATCGGCATCCTGCACGCAGGAAAGATTGCGGGCAGCTTGGGGTACCGAACGACCTATACCCACACCAATGGCACTGACCGATACAAGAATTCGTAACGCCAAAGGGCAAGGGAAACGCGTGAAGTTGGCGCCGGGGCGCCTATATCTGGAAGTTCATCCGACCAGCGCGAAGCTCTGAGGCTACCGCTATCGTATAGCTAGGAAGGAGGACATTTTGCAATCGGCACGCGCTGCCTGCTCAAAGCTTCGGAACGGCCAGGTGCATGGTACAGCGTCATCAAGCGGGTGTTCGGATATTCACCAAAGTGCGCTATCGCGGATTGAACATGAACGCGCAGCGGCTGTTTGTCGCCCGCGCGTTGGTCAATCTGTTCATGGCCAGACGCCGTATAGTGGCGCACGGCCTATGGATAATACCCGTCGCTAACCCACCGATGACTTCCACGACAGCGTGAATGACACTGATAAGAGCGTCCGCCACGATCGATTCGATGACAACGATCAACAAAATCTCCTGTCACTGAATTATTCAGACGTGCCTTAGGAGAAACCTGCGACCGCAACTGTAGGGGACCATGTTGGACAAAATCCTTAACTTGTTACTGATCATCGCACTCGCCTTTCTGGCCTTTCTAGGCGGCGCCTTGGTCGTTATGACGAAGAGCTTTCCGTACGCACTGCTCGATCAAGCGTATGACTATACATACGAGCGAGTAACCGGCGCCTATCAAAGGCGCTTCCAGGATAAAGAACTAGAGGGATTCACGGAAATCTGGAGGCCCGCGAGAACCGATCGGCGCGGCGTGACGGTCTACAAACCATCCGAGGCCTACCACGGTTTGACCCTCGTCTCGGTCGACCTGCTAAACACGACAAAGCTCCGCCTGCTTTCGATGGATGGCAAAGTCGCGCATGAGTGGGTATTCGCCAGACGTGGGATCTGGGAAGATGCTCGGCCCGGCGACTTCTTCTTCTTGGACTACGCCCACCTGTATCCCAACGGCGATTTGCTCCTCCAATACGCCGGCAAAGCCCTGGTAAAGATCGACAGGAACTCGAACATAATCTGGACGTATCTGGCTTATGTGCATCACCATTTGGATGTCACGGACGACGGGACCGTTTACACGCTGTACCACGAAGGACGACATAAGCGGTTCAAGAGATATGCCCAAATAGAGCTACCGCGGCTAGACGATTATGTCGTCGTGCTCTCGCCTGATGGGGAGCAGATCAACAAGGTGTCCATTGTTGACGCGCTGGCGCGCTCGCCCTACGGACGCATGCTTCGATCCACCTCCTGGAACTCTCAACACGACTTTCTGCATACCAATTCGATTGAGTTTATAGATCGCGCCGCGGCCGCGCAGCTCCCATTCGCCAAAGAGGGCCAAGTACTGTTATCGATGCGGGAGATCGACACGATCGCGGTTATGGATCTTGAAAAGGAGGAGATCGTCTGGGCTACGCAAGGGTCATGGCAAAGGCAGCATGATGCGGACATCCTGCCAAACGGCCACATTTTACTGTTTGATAATAGAGGCCATTACGGGCCCGGCGGAGGCTCAAGGGTCATCGAGGTAGACCCGGTCACCCAAGAAATCGTCTGGAGCTACGCCGGCGATGCAAACCACCGGTTCGAAAGCGCTGTTCGATCCGGCCAACAAAGACTGCCCAATGGCAACACACTCATCACCGAGTCCGACGGCGGTCGCCTGCTTGAGGTGACTCGCGGCGGCGAGATCGTGTGGGAGTATATCACCCCGGTGAGGGTCGGGAACCGGGGTCAGCGGACCGTCTCCCTCTGGCTAGGTTCGGCGCGGATAGCGCGTGAGTCGCTGGATCCGGAGTTTTTAGGGTTCATTAACCAGCCGAAACCGCCGACGCAGGCGAGTGCCGGCGAGCAATAGCAAATACCGGTGCTTCTTTGGCCATCCGTACTGCGTGTGGAAAAACTTGAGTATGCATTTTTTTTCATCGGCTACCGTGTGGCGAAGGACTGACCAGGCTAACGTCCGCGACCGAGCACGCGCAACGGGCGCGTGGATCCTTGAACCCGTATTTCAGAAGCCTGCGGCCAGGCTCGTAAGGAGCGACGTTGAACAAAATTTTTAACTTGCTGGGGATCATCGCCATCGTCGTATTAGCGTTCGTAGGCGGCGCCGTGGTCGTCCTGGCAGAGGTCTTTCCGTATGACTATCTTGATGATGCGCGGCGGGCGTTGATCGCGCTTTACAAGCAGAAGACCGATTACAAATCGCCTTACCAGACCAACCTGTGGAGGCCGGCAAGGACGGATGAGCGCGGCGTTACCATCTACAAACCGGCCCGGACGTACGATGGCTTCACTTTATACAGTTCCAGCCATGCGCAGAAGGCTTTTCTGATCACAATGGAGGGCAAGATCGCGCACGAGTGGAATCTGCCTATAGCAGCGGTCTGGGAGAATCCCGATCGTCAGCCGCGACCCGATCCATATGTATTCTGGGAGTACCCTCACCTATACCCGAACGGCGATCTGCTCGTTCTGTATGTCGGTATGGGGGATACGCCCTGGGGCTACGGCCTGGTGAAGATGGACAAGAATTCAAAGGTGATCTGGAAGTACTTCGATAATGTGCACCATCACCTGGATGTCGCCAAAGATAGCAAGATTTACGTGCTTACCAATGACATTCGAAATAGCGAAATTGAACGCAAACGATACCGGCATCTAGCCCCGCCGCGCATCGACGATTCGGTCGTTGTGCTCTCGCCAGATGGTAAACTGCTCAAGAAGGTATCGATTATGGATGCCCTGTTGCGGTCGCCTTACGCCCGCATGCTGCAATGGGGGCTCGCCTGGAATATCGAAGCCGACTTTCTGCACACCAACTCCATCGAGGTCATCGATCGGGCGACGGCCTCGAAACTCCCATTCGCCAAGGCGGGTCAGGTGCTGCTATCGATGAGGGAGATCGACGCGGTCGGCATTCTCGACCTCGAGACGGAGGAGATCGTCTGGGCTGCCCAGGGCTCATGGCACCGGCCGCACGATGCGGATATGCTGCCGAACGGAAACATTCTGCTATTCGACAACTGGGGCAACTACGAGCCCGGCGGGAGTTCTCGGGTAGTAGAATTCAATCCGAGAACCTCGAAAATCATCTGGAATTACGCCGGCGACGGGGCGCGCCTTTTGGCGAGTCCCATCAGATCGGGCCAGGAGAGATTGCCCAATGGCAACACGCTCATCACTGAGTCGGACGGCGGACGTATCATTGAGGTAACGGCAAACGGCGAAATCGTTTGGGAGTACGTCAATTCGGTACGAGGTGGTAAGGAGCGGAAGCTAATTCCGGTACTATCGCAAGGAATTGTACGGATAGCGCCTGAAAAGCTGGCGCTGGACTTTCTAGAGGCGATCAACGGGTCGGAAACGGCAGCGCGGGAAAACGCTGGCAATTGATGCTTCTAGCAAGCGGGGCGATGTTCGCGCCCAATCGCCGCTGGTGTAAGAGACGAATCGCGAAAGGCGGCGCATCCTGCTGGCATGGGGTTTGACAACCCGCTTAGCCAGCACTACTTTTCCGTTCGATGAAACGGAGCGTTTGATTACCCATACGCGCGCGGGAGCGCAGCAATGAGCGAAACCAAGAGATGGGGCAGAGAACCTTTTTGGGGGCTCGGCTACGAATTCGATCCGCAGTGGCTGCTGACGCCGGCGCAGACGGATTTGCAGAATGAGCTGATCAATCTGTGCCGCACGACCCTTCGGCCCAGTGCGGTGGAGAGCGACAAGAAGTTGCTGTTTCCGCGTAAGAACTTCGAGGCGATGGCGGAACTGGGGCTGCTCGGTCTAAACGTGCCGAAAGAGCTTGGCGGCATGGGCGAAGATCATACCTGCGCGGCAATGGTGGTGGAGACAATTGCGCGCTACGGCTGCGCGAGCACCGCGACGTGCTACACCATGCATCTCGGTGCCGTGGCGGCGGCGATGTTCAGGCACCATGACAACGACACCATCAAGGAGATTATCCAGGGGCTGGATAAGGACTGCCTCATTGGCACGCTGTCGTACTCGGATCCGGAGACGGGGTCGCACTTATGGTATCCGAGCGTATCCGGGGCCGAGCAGACCGCCAAGGGCTGGCGTGTGCGCAAAAAGGCCTCGTGGACTACTTCCGGCGGCTTTGCCGATTGGTACATCGTCCAGACCACCAGCCCCGATTTCAACGGTGACTACTCCAACCTGTCGTGTTTCCTCATCCTGGGTAACGAGGTTAAGTCTGACCCGGCCAGCTGGGACGGTCTCGGTCTGCGCGGCAATCAGTCCGGGCCCATGGAGGTCGACAATGTGGAGGTGCCGAAGAACCGTCTCGTCGGTCACGTAGGTGACGGCGCCAGGTCCAACGACGAGTGTGTGGCCCCGTTCTTTCTGCTGTGCTCGTCGGCTTGCTGGAATGGCATCTCCATGGGTCTTATCGACATCGCCAAGAATCACACCACGCGCAAGACCCACGTCGACGTCGGTATGCACGTATGCGATTACCCGACTATTCAGGACTATGTCGGCGAGGCGATCATGAACACCAACGCCTCGCGGGCGCTCGTGTCCCAGATGACCAAGGCGCTTGACGACGCGACCAACGGTTGTGATTGGTCGCTGCACAAAGATCTGAAGGCGCTGCCGCGCACGCAGTTCCTGCACTGGATGTGGCAGGTGAAGTTCATCGCCGCCAAGAACGTCGCCCACGTCGCCGACAAGATGCTGCACGCTTGCGGCGGCACCGGTTACAGGCCGGCCATCGGTATCGAGCGGTACCTGCGCGACGGCAAGGCGGGCTGGGTGATGGCGCCGACCAATGAGGTCCTGCGCCAGTTCCTCGGCAAGATGGCGCTGCTAGGGCCGCAGTCGCTCGACTATTGGAACCAGTCGCTAAACGCGCGGGTGCTCCACAACGAGCTGAAAAAGCTCGATGCCAAGGGTAAGCGCGACCTCGCGCAACGCCTGCTCGCTGAGGCGGAGGGTACGCGCATCGCCTGAGTGTGCAGCGAAAGTGCGCAGCTGATCAACGCTCGATATTCCGATGAGGTGATTCCATTCAAGCCCACTATGGATGTGCGCGAATTGCGGGATGCGCTACCACCGGAGTTACGATCATCACCGCGCGTGGTCCGCGCAACGAGTTGATAGGCATCACCGCCAATTCCTTCGACTCCGTGTCGAGGGAGCCGCCGCTAGCGCAGTTAATTCCAGTCGAGGTATGAGTCTGAACGAAGAGCTGGAGAGAGTCATCAGACAGCGCGGTTGGAAACACACACCCACGCTCAGCCTCATGCCATGTTGGAAAAGAAAAGACTTAGCCTTGTGCAGGAGTTGATAAACCGTTATCGTTTGGACACAACCGTATCGTTGTCCACCGTCCTGAGCGCATCTGCGCTCTGCGGCGATGGCCGCAATTAAGAAAATCGCTGAAGGCAAACGCACAAGTAAAACGTGCAGAGTAAATCATGTTACGTCAACATGCGCTCGGCCCCGCTCTTGGGGCTCGAAGATGAATCGACTCTATAAGCCCTTACTGATCATCGGCATTGCCTTCGGATTGTTTTTGGGCGGCGCTTTCGTCGTGTTGACGAAGGTTTTTCCGTATGAGTATCTCGATAAGTCGTATGTAAGAATCGTCGCAGCCTACGAGCGGTACTTGCAGGATGAAAATGCTGAGACCCAGGCCTCTTTCTGGTTACCAGGAGGCTCTTTCTGGCAACCCGCGAGGACTGAGCAGCGCGGTGTGACCGTCTATGAACCATCGAAGGCGTACAACGGGTTGACCTTGTATACTTCTGGCAATGCCCAAAAGGCCGTGCTGATTTCGATGGACGGGAAAGTCGTACACGAGTGGAAGCTTACGATTCCCGAGAATTGGGAAGATCCGGAAAAGAAGCCGAGGCCTGCCAAAGTCGCCTGGGAGTATGCCCATGTGTATCCGAATGGCGATTTGCTCGCTCTGGTTATAGACCATGGCCACACACCTATAGGATGTTGTTTGGTAAAAATAGACAAGAATTCAAAGGTAATCTGGAAGTACATCGATAATACACATCACCATCTGAATGTGGCCGACGATGGAACGATTTACGCGCTTACTCACGAAATGCGATACAAACGTATCAAAGGATACGAACAATTAGAACTACCGCGCCTCGACGATAGCCTCGCCGTGGTCTCACCAGATGGAAAGCTAATCAAAAAGGTTTCTATCGTTCGAATTCATTACGCTGATTCTGCTCCTGGCAACGATCCTGTTTTTTTTGGGAGTTGAGATCACCCCCTATCATGTACCCGCGGCATTCATCCTCACGACCGTAACCCCATTCTTCTACCGCCCCAGTCCTAAGATTCATGACACCAAATTCGCAGCGGCACTTTCATTAATTTTTGGCCTGCTGTGCATTATCAGCATACTGATCACGGCCCATTTTTATGACTACAGCTACGACGGCCAGGGTTATCATCAGCAGACGGTAATAGAGCTAGCCGACGGTTGGAATCCCATTTACAAACGGGTGCGGCTACCCGGAGAGGGTTGGCGTACCGTCTGGCGTGAGACCTGGATAAACCATTACCCCAGACAGCCGCATGTCACACAGGCCGCGCTTTACAAGCTCGTGGGGCGGATTGAACATGCGAAGGCATTCAATCTGCTTTTGATCTTCGCATCATTCTGTCTGTCTGTATCCGTATTGCTCCGTATCAGGCAGATCCGTGGCCTGGGGGCGTTCATCTTTGGTCTGTTGTTTGCGTTGGACCCTGTCAGCGTCACTCAAAGTCTAAATTTTTACGTCGATGGCCAGCTTTCATCATTGTTAGTCTGCCTGCTGGCGAGTCTGACAGCCATGTTGATCGCAGCAGACACATTGACTCTCGCCTCGCTGGGCTGCGTCATCTTGATGGTGGTGAACACGAAATTCACCGGTGTACCCTATTTTCTGTTTATCGGTTTCGGTTTCCTTGTCGCTGCAATCCTGATGGGTGAGATTAAGGAACTTAAGCAAGTAATCGGGGTGAGCGTTATTTGTCTTGCAGTGGGACTGCTTGTGGTCGGCTACAACCCCTACGTTACCAATACGTTGCAAAAAGGCCATCCGCTCTATCCGATCTTTGGCGAAGGCCGTATAGATATTACGGCGCTCCCTATATTCACGCCGCCAAACTTGACGGATATGAATAGGTTGGAAAGACTCTATTACTCGATCTTCGGGATCCCATCCGACAGCCGCGAGAATGCCGAGTTAAAATTACCGTTAACAATAACGAGTGTTCGCGAAATAAAAAAGGCCTCTATGCCAAATTTAGACATTGGTGGTCTTGGACCGCTGTTCAGCGGTGCGTTGACGCTGTCAATGATTGGCTTGGTCTCGATCCTAGTACGATCGCCTCCTAAACGGAGAATTGAACTGATAGTTCTGTGCATCATCAGTGCGTGCATTTTCACCTCGGCCCTAATCCACGATCAAGGATGGCGGGCACGCTACGCGCCACAACTGTATTTCATACCGATAATTGTTGCCTTGTTATTGGTGAGCGTGCGTGCAAGGCTAGCAAATGTTATCGGTAGCATCGTGGTGATTGCACTGATGCTAAACGTTGCTATGGTCGGTGCGAGTTATCTGTATCGCAACATAAAAATAACCTACAAGCTGAATTCTCAAATGCACGAGCTTGCACGTGCGGATGGACCAGTTAAGGTGTATTTTGGCCGCCTTCGGACGACGGGCATCCGATTCAGAGAGTGGAAGATCGATTATAAAGAAGTCAGCAGCGAAGAGGGACTACCCTGTACGCATCCAATACAGATCATCCGTGCTACAGCGCTCGTCTGCCCAGACTCGTAAGACGAAGTCTCTATTCAAAACATGAGTACTGAAAGGGTTGGAGTTGACTCACTGCTGTCTCACAATTTTTCACAGCAGGGCGAGTTGTGCGCGGTTGATGGTGTGATGGGTGTCTGGTGGATCGCCGCGCAGCAGTGGCAACAACGCTCGCCGTTCGAACAGATTCAATTGCAG
>JACCYU010000036.1 GCA_013696315.1 Gammaproteobacteria bacterium
CCTGCAGGCGGCGGCGCTCCAGTGCTTGCTGCTTGGTAACCTTGTTCATCGACCCCTCTCGTGTTGCGCCTAAAGGATCGGACCAATGCACACCACAAAAAGTTCACCCATTATTCAAGGTTCAGTAAACTGCCCGCGAACATCGGAGTCGAACTCCGCGCGCTCAACCCATTTAGACAGCGAGGCGAAGCCACGCACACCTCGCTCCTCGAACCGCTTCAGAAGCACCGAAGGAACTGGGCGCGCGTCCACATATTGTTGTTCCATAGCGTTCTCGCCAGCCCAAGGTTGCCCTTCTTCGTGTTGTCAAAGCTCTCCGCAAGATCGCGAAGCCGACGATGGCTGCGGTATCGGTGATTTTGCTTGAAGTGCGCGAACGCTGCATCTACGGTTCTCTGCCGCAACTGAAAATCGAGGGCCATACTTAGCATGTTTAGGACATAGTTGTTGGTTACTTCAAAGCTTTTGCGTACTGGTAGCGATCTACAGGCCTCAGTGAGCAGTGCCTGTTCCGGCAAAGACAGCATGACATTTCTCCCGAGGTTGACCCCTCTATGCTAAGCGACGCAGCCTGACAATTTCTTCGAAGAACAGCAGCAGCTCGTTAGGTTCGTATCCCCCTGATAGTGCTATACTATCCATCGCTGCTCCATCTGTTCTCTAGCCCAACGTCATATGGGCAGCAAACCATGCTCACGTCGGTCAGGCGAGGTTTTGCTACATTCCGGTTCCCCAAGTCAATCAAAAACAGAATCCGCCCTCGCAAACTATTTCGTCCAGGCTCCGCCGGCTGTTAGGTGTCTCGCGCTCACGCGTTTCATCGGACATCTGGTTGCGATCCTGCGGCTTGCCGACAGCGATCATCGCTTCCACCTGAAAGTCGTCCGGGATGTTCAGCGCGATTCTGGCGCGTTCGTAGTTGAAGCCCTGCATGCCGTGCACCACGTAGCCTTTGAGCACGCCCTGCAAGGCCAGATTTTCCCATGCGGCGCCGGTGTCGAATGAGTGTGTCTTGGCCGGCTTGCCGGTTCGTGTCGAGGTTTTTTTGGAGATGAACAGTACCAGCGCGGCGGCGTCGCGCGCCCATTTCTGATTGCCCTCGACCAGCAGATCGAAGAATAGTGGCCACTGCTCGGTGTCGCGGCACGCGTAGAGAATGCGCCACGGCTGCTCGTTGTACGAAGACGGCGCCCAGCGCGCGGCCTCGAACAGCACCATGAGTTCTTGTCGATTGATCGCCTCGCCGGTCATGGCGCGCGGCGACCAGCGGTCAGTGAAAAGTTTGTCGATCAGATGATCGGCGCGGCGCACTTCGCTGCCCCTGAGTAACCGCGACATCTTGAAAACTCCTATTGAGAATCTGCCTATAGCCTAACGGCTCGCGGCGTCGAGGTGAAGGCGTGTCTCCTGTGTCATTGATAGCGGCGCGAACACGGTAAACTGTCATGGTGGCGAAGCGTTACCGCATTCTTCTGACCACCATCGGGTCGCTGGGCGATCTGCACCCGATGATCGCAGTCGGGCTTGAGCTGCGGGGGCGCGGCCATCGCGTAGTATTCGCGGTGACCGAACTTTACCGCGAGAAAATCGAGTCGCTGAGTTTCGAGTTTCGCCCCATGCGGCCGCACATCCCGCCTGACGACAGAGCCACCGTGGCTGCCGTGCTCGATCCCCGGCGAGGGCCGGAGCGTCTGATACGCGGAATTCTCATGCCTGCGCTTAGAGACAGCTTCGATGATCTGCTTGCCGCCGCATGCGGCGCGGACTTCATGCTCGCGGGCGAGATCGTGTACGCCGCGCCCGTGGTGGCGGAACGCACAAAGCTGCCTTGGGCGGCGTATTTAACCGCGCCGCTGTCGTTTCTCTCCGCATACGATCCGCCGGTGCTGGCGCCTTATCCGTCGCTAGCGAAGCTGCACGCGCTGGGGCCTGCGGTAAACCGCTGGCCTCTCGATCTGGTAAGGTTCGTGACGCGCGACTGGGGCGCACCGGTTCACGCGCTGCGTCGCGCGCTGGGCCTCTCGCCGGCCGGGAATCCTATCTTCGAAGGCAAGTTTTCGCCGCATCTGAACCTCGCCGGGTTCTCGCCTGTGCTTGCAAGGCCGCAACGCGACTGGCCTGCGAACCCGGTCATTACAGGCTTCACGTTTTACGATGGCAAACGAGAAGGCGCGCAACTCTCGTCCGACTGCGCGCCTTCCTCGACGCAGGCGACCCACCTATTGTGTTTACCCTGGGCTCCGCCGCGGTTCACACACCCGGCGCGTTTTTCGAGACCAGCGCGCGGGCGGCCGCGATATTGAAACGCCGAGCCGTGCTCGTAATGGGTGATAATCCGCCTCCGGCCGACCTGCCGCATGACATATTTCCGGTAAACTACGCGCCGTATTCCGATCTCTTTCCGTTGGCAGCGGCGATCGTGCATCAGGGCGGCATCGGCACGGTTGCTCAAGGCTTGCGCGCCGGCCGCCCGACCCTGGTGATGCCTTACGCGTTCGATCAGCCCGACAACGCTTTGCGGCTTGGGACATCCCGTACGCTCTCGCGAAAAAAATACACGGCCCGCCGTGCTGCCCGCGAACTCAAGCGCTTACTCGCCGAACGGCTCTACGAAACGCGTGCTGCCGGGATCGCGCGCGAACTGCAACATGAAAATGGGGCGGTCACCGCTGTAGATGCCATCGAGCGATGTTTACGAGAACCAGCGATCCCTGGCGTGTACGCACACGGCGAATCCGACTTCCGATGAATATGTCATTTCGAGCCAACGCGAGAAATCCGGCTTTTCCGAACCTGGCCCGGATTATCCCGATCGGACTGTGTCTGCTGCTGGTCAGCTGCGGCGGCATGAAGCCGCGGGACTTCGCCAATGCGACCCCTCGATTCCACCCGGAGAAATTCTTTTCAGGGTCTACGCACTCTTGGGGCGTGATCGAAGACCGATCCGCTAATCCCGCCAGCCGTTTCCGCACCGAGACGCATGGGCGGCGCGACCGTGGTGCGCTGCTCATCGATCAACGTTTCTACTTCGAGGACGGCCGTACGCAGCGGCGGACCTGGCGGCTGCGGCGCATCGATGCGCATCACTACGAGGCCACGGCGAACGATGTTGTGGGCGTCGCCACAGGCGAGGCGCACGGCAACGCGTTCCGCTGGGAATATACGTTAAGACTGAACGCGAATAATCCGCTGTCGAACGTCCGCCTCAAGCACTGGATGTATCTGCTGGACGGGGGCGTGACGATGCTGAATCGCGTCACTGTCAGTAAACTCGGGTTCATCGTCGCGGAAGTAACCGAGTATTTTCGCCGCGGCGCGCGGCCGGTGCCGGCTATTTCGCTGCGTCGCGGGGCGATCGCCGCCGGTGTCCGTCGATGAGGCAGCCGGGCGCGAGCGGCTCTGCAAGCATGTGGCAAGCAAACGCTGAGACCCTGAAAGACGGGCGGGTTCGCCGCATCAGCATTGCGCGCGATGCGTCGCCAATGAGTTATGCGCAGGTCATCGCGGGCTGGAAGAATGATCGTAAGTTCCGCACGTTCTACATCTCGCTGCTGGCCGACGCGCCGTTCGACGCGATGTTCTGGGAAGCGCCGCCAATTACGCGCGCCTCAATCGATCGGCCTTACGAGTTTGTGCTCGCCAATAGTCCGGCGTTAGCAACGGCGACGCCGGATACGGACGCGTTCGCGGCGGCTTTCAGTGCCGCGCCACACGACGAATGCGTAGTCACGTTCGAGAATCTCGGCGGCGACGCGTTGCTCGTGGCGCCCTGCCCTACGGGACCTGCGAGCGTATATCCGCATCTGGCCTCATTCATGCGAGACGCGCCCAAAGCGCAGCGCCATGAACTGTTCGTCAAGCTCGCGAGCGCAATCGAGCGAAGAATATGCGACAAACCGCTATGGGTCAGCACGTCCGGGCTGGGTGTCTACTGGCTGCACATCCGGCTCGATGCGCGGCCGAAATACTATACTTTCCAGCCGTATACGCGCGTTTCCTGATAGACTATACGAAGCGCGTGAACAAGTCTAGAATTACCCGGGGCTCTCGGCATTCAGCACCTGTGCCGCCGCGTTGATCACCGCGACAATACGTCCCACATCACGCAATTGCTGGGCGCTCATGCCTTCCTTTCGAAGCAGTTCGTAGTGCGATTTCACGCAGAAATGGCACTTGCCGACGATGCTGGCGGCGAGCGCGTACATTTCGAAGCGGCGCCTGTCCACGCCGCCGCTGGTCATGTACGCGTTCATGCGCAACTGCGGAGGCTGGCTGGATAAATCCTTGTCTTCGGCCATCTCCACATAGGGATACCAGATGTTGTTCATGCCCATCAGCGCCGCCGCGCTAAGCGCCGCGTTCAACTCTTCGGGCGCCAGCGCGTCGGTGTCGCGGATGGCATCGACGATGGTTTTCGAACGCGCCGCGAACGCCGCCGCGAGCGACACACCGGCCGCATCGTTACCTTCCAGCGAAGAGCGCGCGACGACGCCGTCGAGATTGAGCCGGATATCCCCGGCGTAATCCGGCATCGCCTGCTTGATGATATTGATAAATTCCATGATGGATCCTCTAATCGAAGGAAACAGTACGGCCGGCACATTGGCCGGAAAATTGATTTAACCTCCGCGCGACGTTTACAGTGTAGTACCGCGCACGGCTCGATTGCACGGACACAGCCCACGCAAACGGGTTCATGCAACGGAAGTGGCCCTGGGCGAACGCGGGCCGGTCTGGTGGAGCGACGGTGCGCCGGACTACAATCGCAGACTTGCGAAAAACAGCCCCTTACGCGAGCTGGTACACGCGGGCTTGTCCGCAACCTACAGGCGAGGACGCACTAATCAACGCATCTCAAGAGGACATTCATTGAACATCTTTGAGGCGTTACGCCAGGATCAAGACAAGCAGCGCACCCTGGCGGGCGAGCTCGTAGCTACGCACGGCGCCAGCGACGAGCGCGAAGCGCTGTTCACGGATCTCAGGCACGAGCTTAAGGATCACGCGGCGGCGGAGGAACGCTTTTTCTATGCGCCGCTGATGCCGCACGACCTCGCGCAGGACCGGGCGGGTCACAGCGTGGCGGAACATCACGATATCGACGAACTGATCGGAAAGCTGGAGGACATCGAGCTGAGGTCGCCGCAATGGCTTGCGGTAGCTAAACAGTTACAGGAGTCAAGTCACACATCATCTGGACGAGGAAGAGCAAGAGGTATTCCAGATGGCGGGCAAGGCGCGCTATCCGACAATCAAAAGAGCATACTGGCGAAAGACTATCGACGGCAGATGGACGGGCATGACTAGCGCCGGTGTGTTGGCAACCGCGCCCGCGGAAAGCGAGTATCGTACCGACGAGCGCTGCCTGATTCTGGAGCTTCTCAATACTCCCGACGATCCGGACGTGTCGGTGGCGCGCGCCCGCGTAGAGGCCGGCGTCACCACCAAACGCCATTGCGTAATCGGCACCGAGGAACGTTACGTGATCCTGCAAGGCGCGGGACGCATGCTGATCGATGAGGCCCCGGCGCGGAACGTGGGTCCGGGCGATACGTTGCGGATTCCTGCCTGCGTCGGTCAGGCTATCGTAAACACCGGCGACTCTGATCTGGTGTTTCTGTGTGTCTGCACGCCGCGCTTCGAATGGCGCAATTACCGATCCCTGGAGTAGCGATGCGCCGCCAATACTCATTCCTCGATTCAAGGTGCGCAACACCCGCTCAGCGCGCGGGCGTCGCCTGCATGTTTTTCGGGCTGGCATTGTCAATGGGCGTCGGCTTCGAGCTGCACCCAATTACGGCGGTGAGCGCAGCCCGTACGTCGGCGTTCGCATCAGCCGGCATCGAAATTCGGACCAAAGATGAAGTCATCCCTGTAACCGTTGAAATTGCCGCCACTGCCGATCAGCGCATGACCGGGTTGATGGGGCGCGCACACCTGGCGCGGGATGCGGGCATGCTGTTTCTGTACCCGGCGACGCAGCCGCCGCAAAGCGGTTTCTGGATGTACCACACCCGCATCCCGCTGGATATTGCATTCATTCAACCCGGGGGTCGTATCGCATCCATACAGACGATGTCACCCTGCTTCAGCGAACTGCCGAGCGCCTGCAGGCCGTATCTCGCGGGAGTCAATTATTCGAGCGCGCTGGAAGTCAACAAGGGCTTTTTCGCGCGCCACGACATCGAGGTCGGCGACCAGGTAATCGGGATCGGCACGTCAGGGATGCGCTGATCAAGCGCATTGTTTGGCCCGCGGGCATTGTCATTTCCACCCCTTCGGTGCGGGCTCCGGGCAGGCTGCGGGACAAATCCAGATGGCGCCGCGGCAATGCGCTGCGAGCGGCATTAAGCGCTTTCGCGGGCCGGCATTGAGAATCACCGCGCTGAACGTTCCCTCGTCATGGCGCAAGCACGCCAACCGGCTCAAATCATACGCGCTCACCGTCTATTTCATCGCACGCGATCACCGCACGCCGGCGCTCGTCCGTGCGCTGGCCGTGTTGATCGCGGCGTATGCGTTCAGCCCCATCGACCTGATTCCGGATTTCATTCCCGTGCTCGGCCTGCTCGACGATCTCGTATTGATTCCGCTCGGCCTTGCGCTGGTGGTACGCGTGACGCCGGCGGCAATCCTGGCATCCGCGCGCCTGCGCGCCGCGCATGCCGCCGGCAAACCCGTCAGCTATCCGGCGGCGGCACTGATTATCCTGTTGTGGCTTGCTATGCTCTGGGTGACGGCTTACTGGCTACGATCTGATTAATCATCGAAGGCTGATAAATGAAGCGATATCCGACAAATAAACCCACAATGCGGCATCCTTTTCATCGTCGCAAACTGCTCAAGCTTATGGGCGCCACCGCCATATTGGTCGGCGCCGGCCATCCAAACAGGCAGGCGAAGGGCGAACCAAAGCGTTCGCCGGCTACCGCGAAACCCGATTCGACACCGGCCTGCGTCGTGCGCCCCGAGCAGATGGAAGGGCCGTATTTCATCGACAAAAAACTCCGCCGCGCTGACATCCGCACGGATCCTTCGAACGGCACGGTCAAAGACGGCGCACGGCTGGATCTGACCCTGCGGGTCTCGCGCATCGACGGCCGCACCTGCATGGCGCTCACCGGCGCGATCGTCGATATCTGGCAGTGCGACGCGCGCGGCGTTTATTCCGGCTTCGAAGATATCA
Source organism: Gammaproteobacteria bacterium (assembly GCA_013696315.1). NCBI lineage: Bacteria > Pseudomonadati > Pseudomonadota > Gammaproteobacteria > Gammaproteobacteria bacterium. The sequence goes on from JACCYU010000036.1 coordinate 7,187, forward strand.
ACGGCTTGTTCGACACGCGCGGCCAGCAGTTCCTGCGCGGTTTTCAGGAGACCGACAATCAAGGGCGTCGTACGGTTCGTCACCATCTAACCCGGCTGGTATCAGGGCCGCACGGTGCACGTTCATTTCAAGATCCGCACCGGGGACGAGTCGGGTTACGAGTACACGTCGCAGCTCTATTTCGACGATGCCCTGAGCGACCGCGTTTTCGCGCGCGGCGCGTACCCCGGACGGCCGCGGCGAGAAGTCAGGAATGCACAGGACTGGATCTATCAGGAAGGCGGCAAAGACTTGATGCTCGCGGTTACAGAGCAGGCGCAGGGCTACGCGGGTATGTTCGATATTGGGTTGCGGATGGCGTAGAAAGGGCGTCCATCTTGGGAATACCACTCGCAATGTAAGCTAAAGAGCGTTAGACCATGATGATTCCTCAGTCTGTACCCAATACACAGGTATGGCTTCTCGGTAGAGAATACTTAGAAGCCGCAGAGATCCTCCTCGACTATAATAGATTTCAGTCAAGCGTCATTTTAGCGGCCCTGGCCCTCGAGATATTCCTAAAGTCGTTTCTCGCAGTAAGAGACGGAAAAGGCAACTCCGCCACAAGCAAACTTCATCCCTTGATGGAGCTGTTTAACAAGATCGAGGTGGCAGATCGCGACGAGATCAAACGTTGCTCGAAAGAGTTAGATTCTTTGGTTGACTTCGAGTCGAACCTTGGCAAGTTCGACCGCATCCTTGTTGCTGTGATCCTGCCCTGATGTGACGGACACCTTTCTAGGGAACCTCTGAACAAGAGACGCAAGCGAGTGGATTTAGTGCGGCAAGATCAGGGTGATCATCATTTCGGTGTGCAGGCCTGCTTGAGCAAGCATTCAGTAGGTCATGGGTGC
>JACCYU010000037.1 GCA_013696315.1 Gammaproteobacteria bacterium
CATCGTCCACTGTGACCAGATCCATAACGCCCGGGTATTCGAGCCTCTTTCCCCAGCGCAACTCGCGGGCGGGCCGATTCTGGTAGCGTCGCGCCGCCAGGTCATAGCGATCGATGCACCATTCACTATTCAGGTACGGGCCGGTACGCTGCAAATTACTGGCGGCATAAAGCCCGATTACCGGTGTGCCCACACTGGTTGCCATATGCACCGGTCCCGAGTCCGGCGACAGCAGCACGTCGGCGCGTTCGAGCAATGCCAGCAATTGCTTGAGGGTGTCCTTGCCGATGAGATCGATCGGCGTGTTGCGCATGTGGCTAGTGATGGCGGCGCCGAACTCCCGCTCCGCGGCGGTGCGCCCGCCGCAAAGTGCGACGCGCATGCCCAGTTTTTCGATAGCGTAGTCCGCCACCGCGGCGTAACGTTCCGACGCCCACGCGCGAGCCGAGCGCGTAGAGCTGGGACTTACGATCATGGTGGGCTGCGTGCCCGGCAGATGCGACTCGGCAAATTCCCGGTCCGCAGGCGCGATCGGAATATCCCAGCGCACCACGCGATCGCGCAGGCCGAGCACCTTGAGGAAGTCGAAGAAGCTATCCACTACGTGCTGTCTGGGGTCAGGCGGCAGCCGCTGATTTATGAACAAGCCCTGCAGGTCTCTGGCGCGCGCGCGGTCATAGCCCAAGCGTACGTCCGCGCGCACGAGGGCGCTCACCAGGTTCGCGCGCAGCGACGCCTGCGTGTGAATCAACACATCGAATTGTCGGCCGGCAAGCCGCCGCCGCACGTCTCGTCGACCTTTCGAACCAGCGCCCTTGTCGTACGTGATGAACTCGACGCCGTCCAGGTCGCCGACCAGTTTCATGCCGGGCTGACCGACAATCCAGGTGATCGACGTCGCGGGCCAGAATTCCTGCACGGTGCGCACGATCGGCACCGCGTGGACGACATCGCCGACGGCCGACAGCCGTAGCAGGCAGATCGATTCGGGCGGCGTAACCAAGGGGAGTTTCATTTCCAGTGGCGGTAAGTCGGCGGTGATGGACTATCGAGAAAGACGGCACGCGCCTGCGACGGCATACGTTCCTGTATGCCATAAACATCCCTGTATGTCCCTAACAAAGCGTTGACCTAATCCGAGGGTTTCTTCAAGGTACAGTCGTAAATTGAACGTCCGATACGGTTTGATTGCCGTTGTCGGCAATGGCTATCACATCCATCGTATACAGGATCCCGGGTTTCAGGAACGTAGCAGGTACGTCGAAGCTTGTGGTATCTCCAGGTAGATCGACCACCAGCGCTATGCTTGACTCTTCTTCTTCAACTGCCAATCGTACGGCTTCGGCATCCGGTATTTCCTCCCACAGCGCGGTGAATCCTGCTGCCGAAACTCCGTAGCTGTCCTCCGTCGGGAAGGCAATCACAGGCGCAGGTAGCAGCCGATATGACAGCTTTACCGAACTTCGCAGCGTGCAGTGTGACGTTGTCGTTGCGGAAAATCGATATTGGCCCGCCGGATACGCTCGCATAAGTTCCGCAAGTGAGGGCTCCGGGGTATCGAACTGAAAATCGGCCTGACCGATGTTGCGCCCGTCTTCGAACTCTGCATCGATATCAACCATGCCCCCGGGGCCTGTGATCTCGACCTTCGTCAGTCCGTCTTCAAGTCCTCCGGCCAGGATCAACTGCGCATCAACATCAGTGCTGTTGAAGACGGCGTACATTTCGGAGTCTTCGAGCTCCGGCTCAGGACAGGGCTTGCCTCCAGCCAGCGCCATGCCGCTGACCAGGCATAACATGGTGCTCAACGCAATCGATTTAGCGGGACGACGAAACGATCTAGCATTAGAACGTTTTTTTACCCCGATGCCAAATAAGTGCACTTCGTTCATTTGATGTTCTCCGTTCGTTGTTACAGTTAATACTATAGCTTCACCACAGTTACGCTTTGCCCGTTAACGGCATTCGTCCATTCCAGGTTCGGGTTAGCCAGCGAGGGACGTCATGGCTGACGTGATGCTGATGCCGCCAGTGATTGGCAGTTACACACGAGCGTCCATTGGCGCTATGACGTAGGTGGAGTTAAACCCCGCGATCAGCGGCAAATACTTAAGCCGAAACACGCCTATTGGCGGAATGACGCGGATATGCCATCGCGGACAGTCACAGCTGCGACCTGCGGCATCACGATGGTTAAACCATCAGAGTAAACAACCTAAGCCCGCGCGGACCGCGGGCGGGCGTCTAAGCCGGGCTTCGGTGAACCTTCGCAACGTCGGCCAGATGCGGCCGTAGCGCGCGCACCATCTCCTTGAATGGCTTGGGGCTCGCCGCCAGGACATTGCCGGTATTCACGAAATCCTGGCCGCCCGACATGTCGCCGACCATGCCACCGGCCTCCTGCACCAGCAGCACACCGGCGGAAAAATCCCACGGTTTCAAGCCGAATTCCCAGAAACCGTCCAGGCGTCCGCAGGCCACATAAGCCAGATCCAGCGCGGCCGAGCCCGCGCGGCGCACGCCGGCGGTGTCCGGCAGCAGCGCTTTCAGGGTGGCGAGATAAGCGTCGAGATTCTGATCCGGACGATACGGAATGCCGGTGCCCAGCAGCGCGCCGGAGAGTCCAGCGGCCTGACTGACACGGATGCGACGGCTGTTAAGGGTCGCGCCCGCGCCGCGGAAGGCGGTAAACAATTCCTCCTTGAATGGATCGTAGACCACACCCAGCTGCGGCCTGTGCCTGTGATCCAGCGCGATCGACACGGCGTAGTGCGGGAAGCCGCGCAGAAAATTGGTGGTGCCGTCCAGCGGGTCGATGATCCATCGGTACTCGTCGTCGCCGTGCGCGCCGCTTTCTTCCGCCAGGATCGCGTGCCTGGGGTACGCGCGGCGGATCACGTTAATGATCTCGCGCTCGGCTAAGCGATCGACCTCTCTGACGAAATCGTTACGCCGCTTGCCGGCGACGGAAACGCTGTCAACTCTATTGATATAACGGATAATGATATGGCCGGCGGCGCGAGCGGCGGCGATCGCGATGTTGAGCAGGGGTTGCATGGCACGTATCTTGGGCGGGATACGTAGAATAACAGACGCATCAGGCTTTGTAAGGCGGCGGCGAAGTTCAATGGGTTATCGATCAACGCAAGAGGTTCGTCAGGCGCTGACTACAAAGTTTTGTCGTTCGTGAATATCCACGCGCCCCGTCGCGGTTACGCTTTGTTCGCTTGGGCGCTTGCATTCGTGGCCGTGCTGCATGCAGTTCCGGCCCGTGCGCGGGACGCGCTGCCGAAGTGGCCGTTGATTGGGCCGCTGCAGACCCGCAACCTCTCTCCATTCAGTTTGTTGCGCATGGACTTTATGCCGCCGCCGGCCGCCGCCGGTCAGCGGCCCGGCTGGGATCTGGATGCGCGACTTACGCACGCCAACAGCTTCGTCAAGAGTGAAAACGTCAAGAACTATCTTCGCGCGCGCGGACAACCCAGGACGCTCACGGCGCAGGACGTACAGGCGCTGCTGGCCACACCGGGCGATGTGCTCTACTTCGATGGCGAGATCACCGCGCTGGATCTGACCGCGCGCTACGTGCATGACCGGCACTGGACGGGTTACGTCAACCTGCCGCTGCTTTTTTACGGCGGGGGCATTCTGGATGACGCAATCGACGGTTTCCATCAGGCGTTTGGCTTCACGTCGGCGGAGCGGGATCTGGTCGCGGACAACGAGTACCAGGCCGTTATCCGTCACAGCGGCGACACCCTGGTGCTGCTGGATGCGCCCTCCGGCGTGCAGGTCGGTGATCCCGTGCTGGGTGTGCGTTTCGCCTCTGAATTCGCGAACGAGGCGTTCGCCATTATCGAGGGCGCGGTCAAGCTTCCGGTCGGCGATGCCGATAACTATGTGTCCAGTGGTGCCGTGGATTACGGCCTCCAGCTCACCCTACAGAAACAACTGGGCCGGCATGGCTTGTACCTGAGTGTGGCGCACCAATGGCTGGGTGAGGCGAAGCGGTTCCCGAACGCCTTTCGAAGCCAGGCGTCGGAGGCGAGCGTGGCCTATGAATTCGGCTTCACGCGCCACACCGCGACGGTGTTGCAAACGTCCTGGAGCAAGACCGCCTTCAAGACCGGCAGCGGACCGTTTGCCACTGACGAGTTGCTCGCGAGCTTAGGTGTGCGCCACTGGCGCGGCAACGTCGCCTACGACTTCTCGATCACCCGGAATTACGGCAATTACGAGAACACGCAGGACATCGCCGCAACCCTGGGTGTGAGCTGGCTGCTGCCGGGCAATCCCGTCAACCCTCCCATAAATTAGGGGGCGCGTCGCGTCGCGCGCTGACTGATGCAGGCTTTGCAAAAAATCCGCATTGTGCTGGTCGAGACCTCGCATCCCGGCAATATCGGCGCCGCGGCGCGCGCCATGAAGACCATGGGCCTTGCGCGGCTGTATCTGGTGCGGCCAAAGTATTTCCCCGACGCGAGCGCCGTTGCCCGCGCCACCGGCGCGGAGGATATTCTGCACGGCGCGACTATCTGCGCATCGCTGGACGAAGCGCTGCGGGATACGACTTTCACTGTGGGCACCAGCGCGCGGCCGCGTAGCCTTCCCTGGCCCGGGCTCGACGCGCGTGGCGCCGCCGACCGTCTCATGGCCGAGTCTTGCACGGGGGAGAGCGCGCTCGTGTTCGGCCGCGAGCGCAGCGGGCTCACCAATGAGGAGCTGGCGCGTTGTCATTGTGCCGCGACGATTCCCTGCGATGCAAGCTTCGGTTCGCTCAACCTGGCCGCGGCCGTCCAGGTTTTCTGCTATGAAATGCTGATGCGCGTGCAGATCACACGCGCAACCGAAGCTGCGCGACCGGAAGATATGCCCGCGCCGGCGCAGGAACTCGAGGCATTTTATGCGCACCTTGAAGGCACGCTGATCGCGCTGAGTTTTCTAGACCCCGCCAGTCCTCGCCACCTAATGCACCGGCTGCGACGTCTGTTCAACCGCGCTCGCCCGACCCGCAACGAAGTGAATATTCTGCGCGGCATCCTTACCGCCACAGGCGCCCGTCCGCCGGCCTGAAATCCGCTGTATGTTATAGTGCGGGCATCAAGTTATGGCTACCCGGAACCATGCTTAAGCGGCTGAAAGAAGACATCAACTCCGTATACGAGCGCGACCCGGCCGCGCGCAGGTTGATCGACATCATTGTTGCGTATCCGGGCATGCACGCGCTGTGGCTGCACCGGCTGAACCATGCCCTGTGGCGGCGCGGATTCAAGTCGATCGCGCGATTTTTTTCGCATCTGGCGCGGGGCTTGACCGGTATCGAGATTCACCCGGGCGCGCGGATCGGGCGACGCTTTTTCATCGACCACGGCATGGGCGTGGTGATCGGCGAGACCGCCGAGATCGGCGATGACTGCACGCTTTATCACGGCGTCACCTTAGGCGGCACAAGCTGGGAGCACGTCAAGCGTCATCCAAGCTTGCGCGATAATATCGTGGTCGGGGCCGGCGCCAAGATCTTGGGGCCGGTGGTGATCGGCTCGGGCGCGCGCATCGGCTCGAACGCGGTGGTGCTCAAAGACGTACCCGAGGGCGCGACGGTGGTCGGGATTCCTGGCCGCGCGGTATCGGCCGGCCACGACGAACTGCAACGCCGCCGTCAGGAGATCGCCTGCAAGATGGGTTTCGACGCGTATGGCACCACCCAGGACATGCCGGATCCGGTGGCGACCGCGATCAACAGCATGCTGGATCATATTCATCTGCTGGATAGAAAGCTGGAGGAAACCTGTCACGAGGTCAAGAAACTCGGCGGCGTGTTGGACGACGCGCCCTTGCCGGAAATCGAGCAGCATATCGAGCCGGTCGAGCCCAAGCAGACCGCGCATCGGAACAGCTGACGTGTCACGGGCTTCGCACCAGCGCGGCCTGGCGTTCAAAGGAGCCTGAACATGGATATGACCAACCGCACGCGCTACGCCATAGCCGCCATGCTGGACCTGGCCCGCGCGGTGCAGCCGGTGCCGTTGTCGGAGCTTGCGCGGCAGCAGGCGATATCGCGGGGCTACCTCGATAAACTGCTGGCGCGCCTGTGCGCGCGAGGGTTGCTGATGCGCAGCGCCGGGGTGGAACATGATTTCTGGCTCGCACGCCCGCCTGCCGAGATCGCGCTGGCGGAGATTGTTGCGGCTGTACACGCTCGCAGCGATCGATGCCGGCGCCGCAACAAGGCGCGTGGGTGGTGCGCAACTCGTCGTCCTGGGCATTATCTGTGGGACGCGCTGAACCAGGGGGTCGCGGATTTTCTCGCCGGCATCAGCCTTGCCGATCTGCTGACGCGGGAACATGTGTTTGGCACCCTGCCGCGCGCCCGCAGGCCCAGGTTGCGCGCGGTGCCCAGCCCGGCAGTCGAATGACCGTTTCCACGCGTGCCAGGCATGGTGCGAGTCGTTCCTGAAACCAGTGGCGCCGGCAAATGTCCAAATAAACCTGGATTCGCGGCCTCATAAGCGGCTTTGAATTATTAACTATGCATGCAGGTGCATTAACGAGGTGTTCAAGCGATGGCGATTACACTTACCGAAGCGGCGGCCAGCCGCGTCAGACGTTATATCGAAAAGCGGGGAAAAGGCGTGGGCTTGCGGGTCGGCGTCAAGAAAACCGGCTGCTCAGGCCTTGCTTACGTGGTCGATTACGCGGACGACGTACGGGCGGGCGATACGGTGTTCGAGGATAAGGGCATCAAAGTGGTCATCAATCCCGACAGTGTGAGCTACCTGGACGGCGCGGTCGTGGATTTTGCGCGGGAAGGTTTCAACGAAAGCTTCAGGTTTACGAATCCAAACGAAAAAGATCGTTGCGGCTGCGGCGAAAGCTTTCACGTCTGAGCGTGTGAACGGCCCTGCCGGTTATGCGCAATGATGACAAAGACGACCGGGACCGGCCGTTCAAGCGCCAGTCGCATAACCCGCTATAAAATCTAAAGCAACAAATTAAAGAAACGAGGCGCTGCGAGCGCGCGTCCCCGCGTTGTACAATAAGCCGCTTGTACAATAACGATTGCACGATAACCCCGCTTTACAATAAGAAACACACAAAGCACACGTTTCACACCGCTGGATTCCGTGGAGTCAATGCATGGCCGAACAAACCCTCTCCATCATCAAGCCCGACGCCGTCGCCGCCAATGCGATCGGGGAAATTTACAGTCGCTTCGAGCGCGCCGGCTTGCGCGTGGTGGCGGCCAGAATGCTGCACCTGGACCGCGAACAGGCCGAAGGTTTTTACGCGGTGCACAGCGAGCGACCGTTTTTTAAGAATCTCGTGAAGTTCATGACGTCGGGGCCGGTGATGGTGCAGGTGCTGGAAGGGAATAACGCGGTGGCCAAAAATCGCGAAGTGATGGGCGCCACCAATCCGAAGGACGCCGCGCCTGGCACCATCCGCGCGGACTTGGCAACGAGCATCCAGGAAAATGCGGTGCACGGTTCGGACGCCGCGGAGACCGCGCGCACGGAGATTGATTTCTTCTTCGATGTGGCCGACATCTGCCGGCGCACGCGGTGAGCCCCGTAGCAGGCACTATGCAAGCCACAAAGCTGAACCTGCTGGGCCTGCCACGCCCGCGCCTGGAAGAATTTTTTGAGGGCTTGAACGAACCGGCGTTTCGGGCCACGCAGTTGGTCAAGTGGGCTCATCGCCAGGGCGTGACCGACTTTGACGCTATGACGGACCTGAGCTTGAAGCTGCGTGCGCGGCTGCGCGAAACAGCGGAAATCGCCACGCCCCAGTGCGTCGACGAGCAGGCGTCCGCGGATGGTACCGTCAAGTGGCTGCTGCGGCTCGATGACGCGAACGCGATCGAGACCGTGTTTATACCCGAACCCGGCCGCGGAACCTTGTGCGTTTCGTCGCAAGTCGGCTGTGCGCTGGATTGCACATTCTGTGCGACCGCGCGGCAAGGCTTCAATCGGAATTTGAGCGCCGCCGAGATCATCGGACAGTTGTGGTTCGCCCGGCGGGCATTGCAGGGGCGGCCGGATTGCAGTGCCGGCGTGACCAACGTGGTGTTAATGGGCATGGGTGAGCCTCTGCTGAATTTAGATAACGTGGTCGACGCGATGCACCTGATGATTGACGACCACGCCTACGGACTAGGGAAGCGCAAGGTCACCTTGAGCACCTCTGGTGTGGTGCCCGCGCTGGACAAGCTAAGGTACCGCATCGACGTGAGCCTGGCTGTGTCGCTGCACGCGCCAGAGGATGCGCTGCGCGATCGGCTGGTGCCGCTCAATCGCAAGTATCCGATTCATACCCTGCTGGCGGCCTGCCGGCGATATATCAAAGATAAAGACCGCAAAGCGGTCGTGACTTTTGAATACGTGATGCTGGACGGCGTCAACGATTCGGAAAGTCAGGCCGGGCAGTTGGCGCGTCTGTTGCGCGACATCCCCGCCAAGGTCAATCTGATTCCGTTCAATCCTTTTCCCGCGGCACTTTACCGGCGTTCCAATGATGCCTCCATCGATCGCTTCCGGAACGTGCTGCAACGCCACGGTATCGTGACCGTCACGCGCCGCACGCGCGGCGATGATATCGATGCGGCCTGCGGACAGCTGGCCGGTCGCGTGCATGACCGCAGCCATCGGCAACAACATTTCATCCGGCTGGCGGCGCGCATCGGCCGCGAGCAGGGCGCGCCCGCATAATGCATACGGTGCGCGCGTTAGCGTTATCGATGGCGGTGCTGGCAATCGGCGCCTGCGCCTCGACGGGCTCAGGGTCAGGCGCCTACGTGGAGCCAAACGAGGAGGCGGCCTCCATCAACGTCAGTCTCGGCGCGCAGTATCTGAGCCGGGGCGAACTGAACCTCGCCAGCGTGAAACTGCAGCGCGCGCTGGAACAGGATCCCGATCTCGCCACGGCGCACTGGACGTATGCGCTGCTGCAGATGCGCCTTGACCGCGCCAAGCTGGCGGAGCAGCACTTTCTTCACGCGCTTGCTCTCGATCCGGGTGATTCCCTGCCGCACAACGCCTACGGCACTTTTCTGTGCGACAGGGGCCGGCTGTCGGAAGCGCAGACGGGGTTCAACAAGGCGCTGAACGATCCGCTCTATGAGCAGCCCGAGACCGCGCTCACCAACGCCGGTGTTTGCGCGCTGAAGGCGTCGGACGAGAAACAGGCGGAAGACGCCTTTCGCCGGGCGCTGGCCAGAAATGCCACGTTCATCCCCGCGCTCTACGAGATGGTGCGGCTGACCTACGACCAGCAGCGCTATGCGCAGACCCGGCAATACTTGCGCCGGTACGCGCAGGCGGCTGGCCACACCGCGCACACTCTGTTGCTCGCCGTACGAACCGAGTCCGGGCTTGGCAACCGCGATGCCGCCCGCGCCTATGCCGCGCGCCTGCAACAGGATTATCCAAAGTCCCGGCAAGCCGCCCGCGTGGCCGAGATGGAACGGCATGGAATCTGAGCCGGCGCGAACACTTGCGCCAACCGATGGGGAAATCGTCGCGCTTCAGCCCGCCGGCGCGGGCGAGACGCTCAAGTCCGCACGCACGCGCCTTGGCATGAGCCTGGAGCATGTGGCCAAATTGTTATGCCTGCCGACACAGATCGTGGTCGCGCTGGAAGACGAGGACCACGAGGCACTGCCGGCGCCTGTGTACGTCAAGGGATATTTGCGTACTTATGCCCGCGCGCTGGAAATCGCCGAGCGGAAGATCATCGAAAAATACCAGGCGCTCGGTGTCCGCGAGCACGAGCTGCGGGTGGCCGATGCGGTCAACGAAGGTCCGCCGAATTCCATTTCCGTAGGGCTTAGCGCCGGTGCGGTCGCGCCGGTGTCGGTGGCGTTGTCCGCGCTGTGGTGGGGCACGGAGCAGCGGGAAATTGCAAAGGAAGCGAGCATCGATCAGGCCGCGCTCGCGGCGAGCGAATCGCGGCCGCTTACTCGTGCCGGGACTCGTGACGGGTCGGCGCTGCAAAGGCCGCGGCAAATCGAGCGCGATCCGGCACGCCAGCAGGCGGGGGGCAACCGCGCCGCGGACGAGAACCGTATAGCTGGAAGTAGCATCACCGGTCAGCACCAGAATCGCGCTATCGCCCGGAACAATAAGCTACCCGGAGATCGTCAAGTGACCGACGGCCGTGGCGCCGCACTGCCGCGTGAATCAGACGCCGCGAGTCTGGAAGCGCCCGCGGCGCGGCTGAATCCGGATACCGGCTCGCGCGGTAACGCGGCAATAGCGGATTCAGCCAACGCGCGTGCGCCTGAATCAGCCGAGACCGTGGCGGGGGCCGCCACGCGGGACGACAGCCAGGTTCCGCCGGATGATGACGCGGGCTCCAGGGCCGCCGCTGCGCATGATCAGCTTGCTCTGCGCTATCGGGACGACTCCTGGACGGAAGTCACGGACGCCAGCGGCAAACAGCTGATGTACGGCATGGTGTCGGCCGGGGAGGCGCGCAGCGTGGCCGGCGAGGCGCCGTTCGAGGTGCTGCTGGGTCGTGCGTCGAGCGTACAGGTCACTATTAACGACGAAGCGTTCGACTCTTCACCATTTGTGCGCACCAACGAAACCGCGCGGTTTACCGTCGATACCAGCGCCGGCCAATAAGCCCCGCGCCAGTAAATCCTAGTCATTAAAATACAGGGCATGCCCAAACGCATTCAGTCGATCCGCGGCATGCACGATATTCTGCCCGCGCGCAGCCCCGCCTGGCAGCACCTTGAAGCCACCTTCCGGAAATGTTTCGCGGCATATGGCTATCAGGAGATCCGACTGCCCATCGTGGAGCCCACCGAGCTGTTTACGCGTTCCATCGGCGAGGTCACGGACATTGTCGAAAAGGAGATGTACACCTTCGCGGACCGCAACGGCGACAGCTTGACCTTGCGGCCTGAGGGCACGGCCAGTTGTGCGCGCGCCGGTATCGAACACGGACTGCTGCACAACCAGCAGCAGCGACTGTGGTACACGGGGCCCATGTTCCGTCACGAACGCCCACAGAAAGGGCGTTATCGTCAGTTTCATCAGGCCGGCGCGGAGACGTTCGGCATGGCGGGACCGGACATCGACCTCGAACTAATCGCGATGAGCGCGCGCCTGTGGCGGATGCTGGGGCTCGATGCGTTGCGGCTGGAGATCAATTCGCTGGGCACCAGCGCGGCGCGCGCGGCGTATCGCGAAAAGCTGGTCGAATATCTCTCGGCGCAGGTGCTGGACGCGGAATCCAGACGCCGTCTGGATGATAATCCGCTACGTGTGCTGGACAGCAAAAACCCGGAGATGTGCGAGGTGATCGCCGGCGCGCCCAGTCTGCTGGATGCGCTGGATGGTGAGTCCGCCGCGCATTTCGAACAGCTGCGCGGCTTGCTCGATGGCGCCGGCATCGTTTATAAGACAAACCCGCGACTGGTGCGCGGACTGGACTATTACTCGCGCACGGTGTTCGAGTGGATATCCGACGACCTGGGCGCGCAGGGTACCGTGTGCGCGGGCGGACGTTACGATCGCCTGGTCGAGCAGCTGGGTGGTCGCCCGACACCTGCCGCGGGCTTCGCTATGGGTCTGGAGCGTATCCTGGATCTCATGGATACACAGTCGCTTGTGCCCGAAATGCCGGATGTATACTTCTGCGTGGTCGGGCCGGCGGCGGCGCGTGAGGGTCTGGCGCTGGCCGAACGGCTGCGAAACGAGCTGCCGGAGATACGGCTGATCGTCAATGGCGGCGACGCAAGCCTGAAAGCGCAGCTCAGGCGCGCCGACAAGGCGGGCGCGCGACTGGCATTGATCCTCGGCGAAGACGAGATGGCCGCGAACACCGTGGCGATCAAGTATCTGCGTGAAGATCGCGCGCAAGCTGCGGTGGCGCTTGGCGATTCACCGCGTCTGCTAAGGCAGGCACTCGCACGCTCTGCCTCTCTATAATCAACAGAATTAGTGTTCAGGAGCAATCGTTGGCTTCATATCATACCGATGAAGAACAGGTCGAAGCGCTGAAGCGCTGGTGGAGTGAAAACGGGCGTTCGGTCGTAGCCGGCGTCATCATCGGCGTCGGTGCGCTGGTCGGCTGGCGCGGCTGGACAGCATATCAGAACGGCCAGGCCAACGCGGCGTCCGTGCATTACGCGCAGTTACGCGCGGCGACGCTCAGCGACGACGCGCAGGGGATCGAGACGGCCACCAGGGTTCTGCAGGAGTCTTATCCTTCCACGCCATACGCCGCGCTGGCAGCGCTGTCGTTGGCCAAGGTCAAGGCAGACGCTGGCGATCTGGAAGCGTCCGCCGCGCAGTTACGCTGGGCGGCCGAGCACAGTTCCCAGGAAGTGGTTCAGGCCGTGGCTAACCTGAGGCTCGCGCGAGTGCGAGTGGCGCAAGGCGATAACGACGCCGCGCTGACCCTCGTCAAAGGTGATTTCCCGGCCCCGTATACATCGCTGGTCGAAGAGATTCGCGGCGATGCTTATGTTGCCAAAGGCAACCTCGACGCGGCCAGGGAAGCGTACGATCGCGCGCTGTCGGCCGCCGCCGGCGGTACCGAATACCTGCGCATGAAGCGCAAGAATCTGGGTCAGGCGCCGGAGTCCGCATCATGACCGGCGGTGCAGGAATGCGGTGGCTTGAATTTGCACCATGCTGCGCGACCCTGCTGTCGATCATCCTCGCCACCGCCTGCGGCACGGTGGAAGAGACGCGCGTGCCGGCCGAACTCAAGCAAGTAAATTCCACACTATCCGTCGAAGACAAGTGGCATCAATCGGCCGGCAGCGGTGTGGACGAGCGATACCTTAAACTCAAGCCCGCGCTCGCGCGCGGCAGGATATACGTCGTCGATGCGAAAGGAACGGTGAGCGCCCTGCGCGTCGGCGATGGCGAGTCGATCTGGCAAGTCGCCTCGGACGACGGGGTTATCGCAGGTCTGCAGCGCGGCGACGGCCTGCTGTTTCTGGGCACGGAGGACGGCGCGGCGATCGCGCTGCGGCAGCGCGGCGGCACGGAGGTCTGGCGCAAACAGCTAGGCGCCGAGGTCGTGGCGTTGTCCGAACCCGATCTGGGGGTCATCGTGGTGCGCACTGCCGACAGCCGCCTGCATGGTCTGGACGTCGCCAGTGGCGAAATTCTCTGGCAGACCGGGCGTACGACGCCGGTGCTGAATCTGCGTGGCGCCAGCCGGCCGTTGATGGACAGCGGTCGCGTGGTGGTGGGATTCGATGACGGCAAGCTCGTGGCGGTGTCGGCCGATCGCGGCAACGTGCTTTGGACAACAACCATTTCCAATCCTACCGGCAGCTCCGAGTTGGAGCGGCTGACGGACATCGACGGCGAGATCAAGGTGCTCGACGGTATCGTGTATGTCGCGAGCTTTCAGGGAAGCGTCGCGGCGGTAACTTTGAGCGAAGGGCGCACCCTGTGGTCACGCGAGATTTCGTCGCACATGGGCCTGGACGTAGATGCGGAAAATGTCTATGTCACGGATGCGGACAGTTACATCTGGGCGCTAGAGCGGATCAGCGGCGCGACCTTGTGGGAGCAGGACAACCTCGAATACCGGGAGGTGACCGCGCCGGTCGCCATCGACGACTATGTGCTGGTCGGCGATCTCGAAGGCTATGTGCACTGGTTGTCCAAATACGACGGCCGCTTCGTCGCGCGCACCACGATCGCCAGTGCGGGCATCCTGTCGACGCCGGTCGTAACCAACGAGACCGCTTACGTGCTGGACCGCGGCGGGGTCATCGCGGCGCTGCAAAGTGAGCAACAGCAATCGCAGCCGCCAGTCGATGACTCCCGGGGTGAAAAGGACGGGCTGGAGGCGCTGGAACTGGAGCCGTTTCCCGAGGAAGGCGCGTCATCGCCGCCGTAATCGCGGCGCGCCGCGAAGCAGGGGGCCGATGACGGCGGGGCCGCGTGTAACAACCCACGCACCGCGGTCATGAGACCTACCATCGCACTGGTCGGACGTCCGAACGTCGGCAAGTCAACCCTGTTCAATCAGCTTACGCGCACGCGCGACGCCCTGGTGGCGGACGCGCCCGGTCTCACGCGCGACCGCAATTACGGTCTGGCGACGCTGGGTCCGCGCCAGTGCTGGGTGATCGATACCGGCGGGCTCGAAGGCGAACGGGAGGCGCTGGATAAAGCGGTCACGGAACAAACGCTGGTCGCGGTGAACGCGGCGGATGCGGTGGTGCTGCTGGTGGATGCGCGGGCGGGGCTGACCTGCGCCGACGAAAACATTGCCAGTCAGCTTAAAAAAGCGGGGCGCCCGTTGCTGGTCGCGGTCAACAAGGTCGATGGTCTGGACGCCGCACAGGTCAGTGCTGAATTTCACCGTCTCGGCATCGCGCCGCTGATCGCGATCGCAGCGGCCCACCGGCATGGTCTCGCAGCGCTGACGGCGGCCATTCTCGCCAGGTTTCCGATTGGTGAGGATGACGCCGAAGCGAAGCGCGCGGATGTGGCCGGCGGCGGCATCCGTATCGCGCTGATCGGCAGGCCCAACGTCGGCAAGTCCACCCTGGTCAACCGCCTGCTCGGCGAACAGCGGGTGGTGACCTCACCGGAGCCGGGGACCACGCGCGACAGCATCTCGATCCCGTTCGAGCGCGATGGTCGGCGCTACGTGCTGGCCGATACGGCGGGTGTGCGCCGCCGCAGCCGCATCGAGGAAGCGATCGAGAAGTTCAGCGTGATGAAGTCGCTGCAGGCCATTGACTCCGCCCAGGTAGTCGTGGCCGTGCTGGACGCGCACCTGGGGGTGGCTGAACAGGACGCGAGCCTGCTGGGGCTGGTCCTGGAGACAGGGCGCGCCCTGGTGATCGCCGTCAACAAATGGGACGGCCTGGATCAGGACCAGCAGCGCTGGGTGCGGCGCGAATTGGATCGAAGGCTTAGCTTCGTGGACTTCGCCGAACGTATCATGATTTCCGCGCTGCACGGCAGCGGAGTGGGCAAATTGATGAATGCCGTGCGGCGCGCACATGCGTCGGCGATGATCGATGTATCGACCCCGATACTGACACGCCTGCTGGAACAGGCGACCTCAGTTCACCAGCCGCCGCTGGTCGCGGGCCGACGAATCCGGCTGCGCTACGCGCATCAGGGCGGCAACAATCCGCTGACTCTGGTGATTCACGGCAACCAGACGGGCAAGCTGCCGGGTGCGTACAAGCGCTATCTGATGAATTACTTTCGCGAGGCGTTGCGTTTGAGCGGCACGCCGGTGCGGCTGGTGTTCAAGACGGGCGAGAATCCCTACGCGGGCCGCGTCGCCGGCGCCCGGCCGCATGATAAAAGCCACGGTCGGCGCTCCGGACGTAGCGTAAAACGCGGATAAAAAAGACCCGCGATCGCTCGCGGGCCCGGTGAACATTCTTGCATGGGCGGTATTTGCTTAGTTGAGAATCCCGCTGCCCGCCAGCGACTGGAACCATAGATTGGCCATTGCCTGATACCCCGCCCCGTTGGGGTGGATATTGTCGGGCAGCTGGCCGGGGTTCTGTTTGAAATAGCCATAAAAATCCGGCGGGGTTACGGTGATGGCATTTGCCGCCACCAGCTCATCGATCACCAGGTTGTAGTCCTGGATCAGCCGGTCCTGCGATACCGGTGCGTTGCGGATGAACGGCACCTTGGCGAGTATCGGAATTTTGTTCGACTGCTTGAGGCTGGTGATGATGCGCTGCATCGCGTCCTTGAACGAGCCGCTGTAGCCGCTGGCGCCGGGCAGCAGACCTTTGCCGCTGCGAATCGGGCGCTTGGAATCGTTGGTGCCGAACATGATCAGCCAGTACTGTGATTCGGTGTGGCGCAGCTTGGTGGAGTTGATCCGTGAAGCGCCGCTCCGACCCCCGGTGCCCGACGTAGTGCCGCCATGACCTTCGTTCAAAACCGTTACCGGCAGCCCGAGCTGCGCGGTAAGCAGATCGTTGAGGATGGGGGTGAAACCATGGCTGACGTTGCGCCCATCGGACGAGTCGTCATCGCCGGCGACGTCGTCATACGCGCCGACGGTAATGCTGTCGCCCATGGCGACGAAATACCGGCCTCTCGCGCCCACCACCGCATTTGTCTCCTGCGCCAGCGGTGACGGCAAAGCGAGGCCGGCACCATTGACGATAACGGCGCTTACGAGGTGATCGCCGGCTGCGACCGCAGAGAACTTACCCGCGTAAGGCGAAGTCTTGTCGGTGAACGAGACGCCGTTGTCCAGGCTGAAACGTACGCCGCCGCCGGTCGGCACCCCTTTGGCGACCGCCGCGACATCCAGCGCGCCGCTGGTTTCCACCGAATAAGAAACCGGTCGGGAAATAATCAATGCGGACGCGGCGCTGGTAGTGTTTACGACCACATCGTCGAACACCGCATTGCCTTGCGCGAACAGGCCCACGGTGCCGGTGGTCAGGCTCGTATCCTGCGCACTCAACAGCGCCTCGCCGTCCAGATACACCAGAATATTGCTGCCGAGAACATTGATGGTCACCACGTGCGGCTGGCTGAAATCCGGCCCGCGGCCGTCGAAGGCCAGGGTCGTGAAGCT
Source organism: Gammaproteobacteria bacterium (assembly GCA_013696315.1). Lineage (NCBI taxonomy): Bacteria > Pseudomonadati > Pseudomonadota > Gammaproteobacteria > Gammaproteobacteria bacterium. The sequence goes on from JACCYU010000037.1 coordinate 16,552, forward strand.
TCCGTTAACCCGCTTCTCCAGGCGGCTGAAGCCCTGATTGCGGTTGATAGTGAACCGATAGTAATTACTGTTGTTCGTGTATCGGAACATTACGCCGACGCTGTGGGTGCTGACCGGCGCCAGGTGCACGGAGACTTCGTAATCCGTGAAATTCAGACCGCTCTGATTGAACGCGTAACTGCCGCTGTGAAAACTCTGTACGTACCCGCGTACGTCGTTCGCCTGTCGGTAGCCGCCGTTGACCGCTTGCCAGGCCGGCGCGTCGGAGGAGTCCTTGACCACCGTCCAGCCATTGGCGTTGCCATCATTAAAATCATCGGATAGCATGGTGGCGCCGTGCGCCGCCAGGCTCGTGAACAGCATAAACGCGCCGGCGAGTCTGCCGGTTACATGAAATGCGTGTCGCATGGATGTCCCTCGTAGATGTCCTTAATAAATCGATTGTCGGCGACGGCACTGCAGCCGCACGGAGTGGCCGATCTGTTGCCTTCCGTAGCCTGAATCACCCCTTTCGTCGGGCATTATAACCGCAAATTCCGCGCGAACTGTGCCGGAATTCAAAAATCAGTCGCGACAGCGAAATGGGTGCCTCGATGTTGAATTCAGCCTGAAGCGAGCGCCATGCGCCGTTATGGCGGCGTTTCGCCCAGGAACAGTGTAGGGTCGACGGGCGTGCTGTTCAAATAAACGCCCCAGTGCAGATGCGGACCGGTGACGCGCCCGGTCTGGCCGATGGTGCCGATGACGTCGCCCTTGCTCACCTGCTGGCCTTTTTCGACCTTGATTTCGGTCATGTGCGCGTACATGGTGGTCAGGCCCTGCCCGTGGCTCAAGTACACGACGTTGCCACTGAAAAAGAATTCGCCCGTGTGGATCACGGTCGCGGCCGCCGGCGCCCGGATCGGCGTGCCTTTGGCGGCGGCGATGTCCAGACCGCTATGCGGGCTGCGCGGCTGATTGTTGTAAAACCGGCGCAGGCCATACACGCTGCTGATCGGCCCCTCGACCGGGCTAGAAAACGCGAAATCTGGCGACCGCGGCGTCCAGGTTGCCAGTACTTCGGAGGTAATGGCCTGTTCCCTGTAGATGCGTTCCAGGTCTTCCGCCAGGGGCTCGACTTTGCGTTCATCGGTAATCGTAAGATATTGCGTTTCGTAGTTTTTCGGCTCGACCATGAAACTCTGGCGCGCGTGCACGCCGTTCGGCCAGCGCATATCCAGCCATTGTTCCCCGGGCTGCGTGTCGAGCGGGATGCCCACTACCGCGATCAAGTCTTCACCGTCTTCGACCACGGCTACCCGTCCGTCAGCGAAGCTCACTTCAGGCGGAACGCGATCGCGCGCCTCGACCGATTCCAGCGCGACGCCGCCCGGGACGTTGAGTGCTTCTGGCAGGTTCGCGGCCGGCAAAGCAAATGGAATGACGAGCAGGGATAACAACAGTAGTACGTGGCGCGTCAGGATGTACATGAGGTTCTATAGGGGTTGATGGTTCAGCTTCGCCCGCTAGCCGCGGGCGCTGCAGGCGTTGATTTTCTGGAGGGGATGCTACCATAAGCGCATGACTTCGTACCCCGCGCCCGAGGCCGGCATGGCGATGAGAATGCGCCAGATCCGTCCCTTTCACGTGATGCGGTTGCTGGCGCGCGCCCAGGCGCTGGAGGCGGCGGGCAAATCCATCATCCACATGGAGATCGGTGAGCCGGATTTCCCCACCGCGCGGCCTATCGTGCAAGCCGGCGTGCGCGCGCTTCACGATGGCCACACGCACTACACGCCGGCAGCCGGCCTGCCTGCGTTGCGCGAGGCGGTGGCTCTGTTTTACCAACAGCGATATGGCTGCGACATCTCGCCCCAGCGCGTGGTGATTACCACCGGTGCCTCGGCGGCATTGCAATTAATCTGCGGCGTGCTGATCGATCCCGGCGACCGGGTGCTTATGGCTGATCCCGGCTATCCCTGCAATGCTAACTTCGTGCGGCTGTTTGGCGGTGAGCCACATTGCATCCCCGTCGACGCGGCTAGCGATTATCAGTTGAACACGTCCCTGCTACGAAAACACTGGGGCAGATCGGTGGCCGGCGCGTGGCTGGGATCGCCTTCGAATCCGACCGGTACGTTGGTCTCCGAGCCCGAGCTGCGCGCGATGATCGATTACTGCCGTGAGAGAAGCGGATTCGTGATCGTCGACGAGATCTATCACGGGCTGACCTACGAAATCTCGCCCCAGAGCGTGGCAGCGATGTCGGATGACGTGTTCGTCGTCAACAGTTTTTCCAAATATTTCGGCATGACCGGCTGGCGCCTGGGCTGGATAATCGCGCCCGAACGCTTCGTGCCCGGAATCGAAAAGCTCGCGCAGAACATTTACCTCGCGCCGCCGACACCGGCGCAGCACGCCGCGCTTACCGCGCTTAAACCCGCCACCATCGATATTCTGGAGAATCATCGCGAGGCTTTTAAGCGCCGCCGCGATTTCCTTGTGCCGGCACTGCGCGAACTCGGCTTCGACATCCCGATTACGCCACACGGCGCGTTTTATCTGTACGCGAACTGCGCGCGTCTGACCGACGACAGCTTCGCCTTCGCCGAGCGCCTGCTGAACGAGTTCGGCGTCGCCATCGCGCCCGGCATCGATTTCGGCAACCACCGCGCCGCGCAGCACGTACGCTTTGCCTACACCACCTCAATGGAACATCTGCATGAGGGCGTGAAGCGGTTGGCAAAAGCGCTTTTGTAGTCGGCAATCCCTTGCCGACTGTTTGTATATACGTCGCGAAGGGATTCGCGACCTACGGTTACTACGGAAAGAATGTGGACAGCTTCCGTAGGTCGGCAATCCTTTGCCGACATAAAAAATACGACAATAAGGTTCTCCAGTCCTTGTGCGGAATTTCCGGTTCAGGATATAAGAGCAAACTCGCGTATTTCGCGCGGAAAACAACATTAAGGAGGCAGCAACCATGCGTGCGTTAGGCATTTCACTATCAGGGTTCCATTTATCTCTCAAGCATAAGCCGGCACAAATTTGGACAGGTAGGTCGGCAATCCCTTGCCGACATCAGAAGATAAAGGCGCCGCTTCTGGCGCTCGCGGCGTTGGCCGTTTTCGGGGCGGGGGGAGTAATAGCTCCTGATGCGCACGCAGCCTCGGCCCAGCAGACCTTAAGAGCCCGTCCCCTCGCCCCCACCGACATAAACCTCTTCAGTCCCGTCGCTTACCCGGACGCGCCGCCGCTGGTTCCCGCGCAAGGTCATGAGCTGGACATCAACGAAGCGTACATCGCCATTACCCAATACTTCAAGAATGATCGAAGCAGGCGGCAGCGCGCGCTGAATCTTTTCTATAACGAAGACCTCATGCAGCGGATTCCGAATCACTCGCTGCGGGCGGGCTTGACGGGCCTGCTGGGCACTATCGGCGAACCGGCGACTAATTTCATTCTGAACGCGAAGACGCCCGCAGGCCTGCCCAAGGTGTTCGCCATCGATTTTGATGCCAATCCTTTTAATCCTTCCGATACAGGCATTGCGAGATCAATAAGGAATCCCGATACGGAACAATTGGCGTCGTTTTCAATCCCAAGTATAAATTTGAAAATCCATTCCTGTTTACAAATATCATCGCGCATGAAGCTCTTCACTCTGATCCCGCACTCTCTGATTTAGAGGAAGTCATTAATGTCGCGTTAGACACCAGTATCCGCTTGGAGCAACTCGCCAAGCATCCGGAACTGGCTGTTACCGGCACCGAATTAGCCCGGCGCGACAACACTAATGCTTTAGCGCGCTTGAACTCCGGCACGGGCGCGAAACTCGGGTTGTTCGCTTCTAATGGCAACCAGCCAATTTTACCGGGAAGCCCGCTGACCTTCACAAGCTGGTTCGATCAACTCGATCAACTCGATCAATCGGCTGACCTGACGCCGACGCCAGGCGACCCGCTGCTGCGGCAAATACTCCTCAGGCTGAGGGAGCGCGGCAAGGTTTCGGTAAAACCGAACTTCGACATGAAGACGCTCAGGTTCATCGACAAGAACAGCCGAAACCTCACGGCGCAGGAGCTGGTTAGGGCCGCCAAAGCACTGAAGTTGCAGCTGCCATAATCCGTAGGTCGGCGATCCTTCGCCGACATGCGCCGGTTGATCCTATCGCCGAGGACGCGGTCGTCAAGTCACGAAAGGATTCGCGACCTACGGCTCTGCAACTGCCGTGACAGGTAGGTCGGCAATCCCTTGCCAACAATCATCCAATAAGTCGCGAAAGGATTCGCGACCTACATCGGTCCGATCGCATTATTCCAGATTCATGCTCTTCAAATCATCTGGTTCGGTTTCTCCCCAGTCCGCGGTGTAAACCCCGCGCTTTAGCCACTCGGCGAAGCTGGTATGCGGGTAATCGAGCGGGCGCCGGCAATAGCCATGCTTGACCGGGTTGTAATGGATGTAATCCAGATGCCGGGCAAAGTCCTCATCGTCGCGGATCACGTGGTCGTAATACCTTTTCTGCCATACGCGGGCAGGAGTCTGCGCGCTATCCTTAAAATGCCAGGTTACGTCTCGCTTGACCGCGGCAACGATCCGAGGAAGGTCGTTCGGAATAGTCGGTTCCAACATCCAGTGCAGGTGATCCGGGAGAACCGCATGGGCCACGTGGCGGAACGGGTACAGCGTTTTGACCCTGCGCATTGAGCTGAGGAGCGTATTGACCGCCGCGTCATTCGTAAGCCAGCATTTTCGATCGTAGGTCACGATAGTGATAAAGACCGCATGGCCGGGTAGGTAATAGCGCCGGTAGTCAGGCATCGTGTTGTTTAAGTCGCCAAAGGATTGGCGACCTACCATTTCCTGTTGTAATTATAGGTCGGCAATCCTTTGCCGACACGTTGTCCAATCCCTCTTACGACTTGATATGCTTGCCGAGAAACTCGTGCGTGCGTTGCCAGGCGAGCTTCGTGGCCTCGGGATTGTAGTGATCGGCGAGTTTCTGCACGTGTGGATTGCCGGGTTTCAAGGTTTCGTTGCCGAAGCCGTGATGGGCGTCGTACCAATGAAATTCATAATTTACCTGTGCGTCTTTTAGTTTTTTCTCCACCGCGCGCACCTGGTTCGCCGGAAAAAATTCATCGTGCTCTGCGAAATGGCCTTGTAAGGGAATCGCAATCCTCGCCACGTCGGCCGCGTCTTCGGGCGGCATGCCGTACCAGCACACCGCGGCGTCGGCTTCACTCACGTGCACGGCCGCGAGGATGGTCAGCGCGCCGCCCATACAGAAGCCCATCACAGCGACTTTCGGGCTCGATTTTTTCAGAAATTGCACCGCGCCACGAATGTCTTGAGTGGCAGCGTCAGCGAAATCGAGGTCGCCCATCAGATGCTCGGCCTCGGCCTCTTCGACCGTGACTTTGCCCTTGTACAAGTCCGGCACCAGCACGCGGTAGCCCAGGCTTGCCAAGCGGTCGGCGACACCTTTGATCTGATCGTTGAGCCCCCACCATTCCTGTATCACCACCACGCCGGGCGCTTGTTCGGCGTCCGGCTTGACGCAATAACCAGATGTCTTTTTGCCGTCGGGCCGTTTGAAGGTAATCATCTCGCTCATAAGGCTCTCCAGATACCGATGGAAGGATTCGTCAGTTTACGTCGCCAGCACGCACGCCGTCTTCCATGTATCGAGCGTAATTTATCAGCTTCATTATGGGCCGCTGAGCGCTGCGGTATGCGCGCGTCGGACTCAAACTGGTAACTAAACAGTTCTATGTCTTTGCGATACGCCTGCGCGACGATTCCCGCGTCTCATCGCTGTAATAATGACTGTAGCCGAGCCGCTTGGACTTGTTCAGGTGGATCATCTCCCTGCCGAGATTGCCCAGCTTTTGCCGCACCTGCGCGTAGTCGGCGGTCCGATTTTCATGGTAGCCCACGAAATCGACCGCCAGCCGGCCCGCCTCATCGCATACATACTCATGCTGCGGAATCAGGATGTGATGTTCATAGATCGATTCGGGGTTGATAAAGCCGCGCACAAATGACCCGAAATCCGGATATGGGCTTAAGTGCTCGGCTCCCCAGCGCCGCAACCCAGCTCTGGTGCAGCCGTTATGGTAGAAATGGTACATCGAAACCAGGCGGTCTCACGGGTTACGCACGAAAGTGAACTTGAAATAGTCTTTGAAGGCGCGCTCACCAAAGATCTGTTTGTACTCGGCGACGGTGCGATGCCTGCCCGTGGTTGAGCCAAATAGAGATGTGCTGATCGACACGCCGCCTGTCTTCGGTATGTGCACGTAAATACAGCGATACCGATCGAATGGCTGCAGTGTTCGAACATTTGTGCCGTAGATGTCCTTGTCGATGCTATGGCGGAAGGTACGGAGTTCCCGGCAGTAGCGCACATTATCGCTCTGCGCACTTTTCAGCCTGGCGATTCGATGCCCCCGGTAGCATTCTCGGGCAACCAGTCTGGCGGACTGTGGCGAGGTGGCGCCCTCTTGAACGTCGCTTACGATAAACCAGTAAGAACCGGCTTGCAGCATAAACCTGCCTTAAAAATGCCAGTTAGCCTATCAACTTTTGTGCCATGCGCGCTGACAAAAACCCGCTGCACGGGCGCCCCTAATCAATGGGTCGATTCCGGGTATCGCGGATGGCGCCGACGCCCGCGCCGCCGCGCAACCGCTCTACCCACATTGCGGTTGCGCCCGCCACGCCCACCGGCATCGCGAGGAAATTCAGCACGGGAATACTGGTCATCACCAACACCGCGCTGCCGAAACCCAGCGCCAGCGGTTTGTTCTGACCCATCAGTCGGCGGCCATCGCGGAACGCCAGGTCATGATTGCCCATGGGCGCGTCGGCATACTCCAGCGCCAGCATCCACGCGCTGAACACCAGCCACGCAAACGGCGCGAAGACATTCAAGCCGGGGATCAGGAACAGGATCAGCAGCGGGACGGTGCAAACGACGAGATAGCGAAGCTTGCGCAGCTCGTTGAGTATGGCGGTGAGACCCGCGCGGAACACGTGTGCCCAGCTCTGCGCGGGCAACGTCTGGCCGGTTAGCCGCGCCTCCAGCTTCTCCGCCAGCAGGCCGTTGAACGGTGCGCCGACGAGATTGGCGATTAAGGTAAATGTGTAGAACACCACCAGCAGCGCGGTGAGCGCGAACAGCGGCCACAGTATCCAGCGCGCCCATTCCAGCCATCCGGGCAACAGCCAGTCGAGGAACGCTTCGAACCGGCTGGCGCCGAACCAGATCGCGCCGCCGAACAGGGTAAGGTTGATCAGCAACGGAATGATCACGTAGCGGCGGATGCCGGGTTCTGTAATCAATTTGACGCCGCGCGTCACGTAGCGCGCCCCGCTGGTGAATTGGCCAATCATGTTTGCGTTATTAAAGGGCTCGTCCTGGTCACGCCGCCGAGCGCATCCGGGTACATCAGTGGCGGCGCCAGCGGTTGCCCGTGTTCATTGATGGCGCAGGTCCCCAGCCTGACGCGCCTGGATCGACGCGAATAAACAATGCTACGGCACTCATTGCGTTGCAGCAACCCGACCCGCTACGGCAACTCGACCCGGGGCGGCGCTTCCCAGCCTGCCTTGCGATGCTCGACGATTACGCTAGTATAGATTCCGCCGCGGACGTTGAAATCCGCGGTGACGCGCATGAAGCGCGGCGCGATTGCGGCGACCAGATCCGCCAGAATCTGGTTGGTCACGGCTTCGTGAAAAGCGGCCACGTCGCGGTAGGACCACACGTACAGTTTCAGCGCCTTCAATTCCACGCACCGTTTGTCCGGAACGTATTCGAGCCGTAGTTCCGCGAAATCCGGCTGTCCCGTCTTCGGGCACAGGCAGGTGAACTCGGGCACGCGGATCCGAATCGTATAATCGCGCGCGGCTTGCGGATTGTCGAAAGTCTCCAGCGTGGTTTGCGGCTGGCCTGGCATCGTTTACACTCCGGTCACATTAAAGAACTCTGCAATACAGAGTCATCGAAATCACTTCTTATTCTACCGAAGGAGCGCATCCATGCGCCTCAGCAAGGTCAAGTTGGCGGGATTCAAATCGTTTGTCGATCCGACGACGATCAGTTTCCCGAGCGATCTGGTGGGTGTGGTGGGTCCGAACGGCTGCGGCAAATCCAATATCATCGACGCCGTGCGGTGGGTGATGGGTGAAAGCTCGCGGCACCTGCGCGGCGACTGCATGGAAGACGTGATATTTAACGGCTCGAACGCGCGCAAGCCGGTGGGGCAGGCGACCATCGAACTCGTGTTCGACAATCACGACGGCCAGGTCGGCGGACAATACGCGCAATACAGCGAGATCGCTCTGCGGCGAACAGTCGCGCGCGACGGCCAGTCCAGATATTTCCTGAATGGCGGCGCCTGCCGGCGGCGCGACGTGACGGATATTTTTCTCGGCACGGGGCTGGGGCCGCGCAGTTACGCGATCATCGAGCAGGGCATGATCTCGCGACTGATCGAGGCGCGGCCTGAGGATCTGCGCGTGTATCTGGAAGAAGCGGCCGGCATCTCGAAGTACAAGGAACGCCGCCGCGAAACCGAACTGCGCATCCGTCACGCGCGCGAAAACGTCAGCCGACTCAATGACCTGCGAGAAGTGATTGAAAAACAGATTAACCATCTTCAGCGTCAGGCGAAGGCGGCGGAGAAGTATCAGGCTTTAAGAATCGAGGAACGGCGCGCGAAGGCGGCCCTGCTGGCGCTGCGCTGGCGACGGCAGTCGCGGGACGCCGAGCAGGCCGAACGGGAAGTCAACGCGCACCAGACCCGATACGAGCAGGCCGTGGCGGAATTGCGCCGAATTGAGGCCGGTGTCGAGCGACTGCGCGCGCGGCATGTCGAAGCCAACGAAACCTTCAACGATGTGCAGGGCGATTACTATCGGCTCGGCGGCGACATCTCCCGGGTGGAGCAGTCCATTGCGCATCACCGGACGCTGGCCGAGCGTCAGCAGCAGGAACTCGCGCAGGTGCGACAGGCGGCGGAGAACGCGGACGTCCAGCTTGATCGCGATCGCCACCGCTGCGCGCAGCTGGCTGACGAAATTGCCGATTCAGAGCCTGAATTCACAAACGGCAAAGCCGAACTCGAGCAACACACGGCGGTGTTAGCCGCCGCCGAGCAGGCGCTGCAGCATTGGCAGGCGCGATGGGAAGATTTGAGCCAGCGCGCGAAGTCGCCGGAGCAGGCCGCGCAAGTCGAGCGCGCGCGGACCGAACACCTGGCGCGGCAGCGCGCGCAGCTCGAACAACGCGCGGAGCAGCTTTCGCAGGAGAGCGACCAGATCGACACGGCCGCGCTGGAAGCCGAAATCGAACGACTGCGCGCACGGGCGGAGGAGGCCGGCGCCTGTCTGGATGAACAGCAACGGGCGCTGCACGAGGCGCTGGCGAATATCAGGCGGCAGCGCGAGTACGACGCCTCCATGAACCAGCGGCTGGACGATGCCCGCGGGCGCGTGCAGCAGGCGAGCGGCCGGCTGACTTCTCTGGAAGTCTTGCAGGAAGCGGCCATGAACAAACAAACGCAAGACGTCGCGCAGTGGCTGGCGCGGACGGGTCTTGCGGGCGCGCCGCGGCTGGCCGAGCGGATTCGCGCCGAGCCCGGCTGGGAACACGCCCTGGAAACCGTGCTGGGACCGACCCTGGAGGCGGTATGCGTGAACGCGCTGGAGACAGCGGCGGCGAAGCTAGCGGATTTAAAAAAAGGGCCACTGCACCTGCTGGACATTGACGGCGGCGCGCCCGCGCGGCGTCGCAACGTTTCTGACGACGTGCTGTTGGGTCATGTCGCCGGGCCTGACGCGATCAACGGCCTGCTGGCGAGCGTGTACGTCGCGGCCGATCTGCCGCGCGCGCTGGCGCGCCGCGAAGCGCTGACCGAGGGCGAATCCGTGGTCACCCCGGACGGCGTATGGCTGGGTCGCACCTGGTTGCGCGTTGCGCGCAAGGGCGACGAACACGGCGGCGTACTTGCGCGCGCGGCCGAGATCAAGTCGCTGCGCGAGAAGCTGATGGAACTGCGCGCGCAGGTCGAGCAGCAGCAGCGCGAGCGGGCTGGCAGCGAAAGCCGGCTGCACGCGCTGGAACAATTGCGTGAACGGCTGCAGGCCGACGCCATCGCCGCACATCGCGCCCAGGCTGACGTCGAGACCGAACGCAATCGTCAGCAGCAGTGGCTGGAACAGGCTACGGCGCGCGCCGCCCAGCTTGCGCGGGAGCACCGCGAAATCGACACGCAGCTTGGACAAGTCCGCGCCGAGCTTGGCGGCTGCGAAGCCCGGCGCGCGCAAGCGTTGAGCGCGATCGATGTGCTGACCGGCGAGCGCCGCGCGTTGAGCGCACAGCGCGATACGCTGCAACGCGCAGTAGCGGAGGCGCGTGAGACCGCGCGTCAGCACCAGGAACAATCGCACCGCCTGGCCCTGCGCCTGGAGGCCGCGCGTACGACTCACGCGTCGACGCTGGAAGGGCTGGCGCGCATGCAGGCTCAGCGCGAGCAACTCCATCGACGCCTCACGCAGCTCAATGAAGCCGTCGTGCAGGGCGGTGAACCCAAACGAGCGCTGGAGCAGGAACTGACCGGCATGCTGGCGCGGCGTCTTGAGCTCGAGCGCGCGCTGAGTGCGGCGCGGGCGAGTATGCAGGACATCGAGGCCGAATTGCGCGAGCAGGATGGGCAACGGCTGCAGGCTGAACGTAGCTGCGAGGGGTTGCGGGAGGATCTAGAGACGCTGCGCATGACCTGGCGCGACGCCGCGGTGCGCTGTCAGACGTTGGAGGAGCAGTTCGAGGAAGGTGAATTTCAACTCGACACCCTGCTGGACGAAATCGACCGCGCTGCCGCCATCGATCCCGCGGGTGAATACACGGTTGAAGAATGGGAAGCGCAGGTAGAAAATCTCATCCGACGTATCGAACACCTTGGCGCGATCAATTTGGCGGCCATCGACGAATTCCGGGAACAAAGTGAACGCAAGGCGTATCTGGACAGCCAGCACGCGGATCTCACACAGGCGCTGGAGACCCTGGACAGCGCGATCCGCAAGATTGATCGCGAGACCCGGCATCGCTTCAGGGAGACTTATGACAAGGTCAACGCGCGCCTGCAGGAGATGTTCCCCCGCCTGTTCGGTGGCGGTCAGGCGCATCTGGAGATGACGGGCGACGATCTGCTGAACACGGGCATTGCATTGATGGCCCGTCCGCCGGGAAAACGGCTGTCGACCATTCATCTCATGTCGGGCGGCGAGAAGGCCTTGACCGCGGTGGCGCTGATCTTTGCGGTTTTTGAATTGAACCCGGCGCCGTTCTGTCTGCTGGACGAGGTTGACGCGCCGCTGGACGACGCCAACGTGGGCCGTTTCTGCGAGCTGGTGAGCGAGATGTCGCAGCGCGTCCAGTTCATAGTGATCACGCACAACAAGACCACCATGGAGTACGCGCGGCAACTGGTGGGCGTTACTATGCACGAGCCGGGCGTGTCGCGTCTGGTGGCGGTCGATGTCGATGAAGCCATGCGCATGGCTACCGGCTGACCCTTGCGCCATGTTTTACGCGGGGAACGAGTATCTGAAAATGGATTATTACCGTGACTGAATTGCGCTGGATATTGCTTGTTGTAGGAATTATCGCTTTGGTTGCGATTTACTTCTTCGGTCGCCAGGAGCAACTGCGGCGTCGGCGTCGCTGGGAACACGAGCCGGAGGCGCGCGCGGACACCGATGACGTGTCGTTCGATACGCGCGCGGAATGGGAAGAGATCATGCCCGAGCCGGAGCGTTTCGACGAACTGCGCGACGTGCTCAGGGAAGACGACGAGTGGCCCCGGGGCGCGCCGCCGCCCGGCGTTCCGGCGCAACCTCCGCCGTTATCCAAGCAGCCGGTGGAATCCGCGCCGGAACAGGCGCTGTCGTCCGTAGCCGGGCAGTCGACGGAACCGCAGCCGTCCCGATCCCCGGCGACGCAGCGACCGTTTGCCATTGGTGACAAGATCATCAGCCTGTACGTGGTGGCGCGGCGGCCGTCGGTATTCAGGGGCGACACGGTCGCCCGAGCCGCGGAGAACCTGAATCTGGGATATGGCGACATGCAGATTTACAATCGCATGATCGAGCGCAACGGACGCCGGCAAATAGTTTTCAGCCTGGCCAGCGCGGTGCAGCCGGGCACGTTCGATGCGGATACGCGCATGTCGCTGACCACGCCTGGCGTCGCGTTGTTCATGCAGCTGCCGGGGCCGCTAGACGGGCTCAAGGCCTTTAACGCCATGCTCGATTGCGCGCAACAGCTGGCCGCGGAGCTGGAGGGCGAACTGCTTGATGAGTCCCGTTGTGCCTTGAGCAATCAGACCATCGACCATCTGCGAGAGGAGATCCAGTTGCACGGCCTGCGCCACGCGCGCGTGCGACCCACGAAGCGTCGCATCTGACCCGTGCGTGGTGGCGCTCAGGCGCGCAGAGATCCATCGCAACCTTAGCGCGTGTGGCGTGCTAGTACCAGCTGATGATATGGATCGCGCGCAGCGCTTGCGTGAACAGCTCGATTACCACAATCACCGCTATTACGTGCTCGACGATCCGGAAGTTCCGGATGCCGAGTACGATCGTATGTTGCGCGAGCTGCAATCGCTGGAGGCGCAACATCCGGACCTGGTAACACAGGATTCGCCCACGCAGCGAGTGGGTGCCGAGCCGGTCAAGGCTTTCGGCGAGGTCGTCCACGAACTGCCGATGCTGTCGCTCGCCAACGCTTTCGATGAAGCCGAAGTGCTGGCGTTCGACCGACGAGTGCGCGAACTGCTGGATACGGACGACGACATTGACTATGCCGCCGAGCCGAAGCTGGACGGGCTCGCCATCAGCCTGCTGTATCGTGACGGCCGGCTTGCGCGCGGCGCGACACGCGGTAATGGCGTGAAGGGTGAGGACATCACTCAGAACGTGCGCACTATCCGCGCGCTGCCGTTGCGGCTCAAGGGAACCGGCTACCCGCCGCTGGTCGAGGTGCGCGCAGAGGCTTATATCGCAAAAAAGGACTTTGAAAGCTACAACGCGCAGGCCGCCGCGCGCGGCGAGAAAACCTTTGTCAACCCGCGTAATTCGGCCGCCGGCAGCCTGCGCCAGCTCGATCCCCGCCTGACCGCGAAACGTCCGCTGTCGATCTATTGTTACGGTATCGGCAAAATCGAGGGCAATGAATTGCCGGGGCGCCAGAGCGAGATATTGCAACAACTGCGCGCCTGGGGCATGCGCACGTCGCCGGACGTCGAAGTGGTGCGTGGCGCCGCGGGGTGCCTTGACTACCACCGTCGAATCGGTGCGCGCCGCGGATCGTTACCGTACGAGATCGACGGCGTGGTGTACAAGGTCGACCGGCTGGCTTTCCAGCAGGAACTGGGCTTTGCTTCACGCGCGCCACGCTGGGCGCTCGCGCACAAATTTCCCGCGCAGGAAGAGCTTACCAAGATTCTCGACGTGCTGTTCTCGGTAGGCCGAACCGGCGCGCTGACGCCTACCGCGAAGCTCAACCCCGTGTTCGTGGGTGGCGTTACCGTCAGCAACGCCACCTTGCACAACATGGACGAGATCGAGCGCAAGGACGTGCGCATTGGTGACGTGGTGATGATCCGGCGCGCCGGCGACGTGATACCCGAGGTCATCGGCGTGGTCAGAGACCGCCGTCCGCCGCACGCGTGTGTGATCGAGCTCCCCGCGCGGTGTCCCATTTGTGAGTCCGAAGTAGTCCGCGCCGAAGGCGAGGCGGTCGCTCGCTGCAGCGGCGGGCTGATATGTCCCGCGCAGCGCAAGGAGTCCATCAAACATTACGCGTCGCGGCGCGCAATGGACATCGAGGGGCTGGGCGAGAAGCTGGTCGATCAGCTCGTGGACTGCGACATGGTCCACACGCTTGACGACATCTACCGGCTGAATCTGGAACAACTGACCGGCCTGGAGCGCATGGGCGAGAAGTCCGGGCGCAATCTGCTGGACGGAATCGAACGCAGCAAGCGCACGAGCCTGACGAACTTCGTTTACTCGCTGGGCATACGTGAAGTGGGCGAATCGACGGCGCGCGCGCTGGCTAGCCATTTTGGCAATCTGGACGCGATCATGGCGGCCGACGCGCAAGCCTTACAACAGGTTGCGGACGTAGGCCCCATTGTCGCCCAGCACGTAGCGACTTTTTTTCAGCAGTCGCACAACCGTAAAGTCATATCCACTCTGCGCGAACTGGGGGTCAGCTGGCCCGATGCCGAACCCGCCGCGCGCCGCGGTGATGCGCTGGCCGGCCGCACCTACGTGGTGACCGGCACCATCGAAGGGTTTACGCGCGAAGACATCAAGCAGCGTCTGCTGGCGCTGGGCGCGAAGGTCAGCGGCAGCGTGTCGAAGAAAACCACCGCGGTAATCGCCGGAGAACATCCCGGCTCCAAGTTCCGCAAGGCCAAGGAGCTAGGGGTGCCGATCCTTGGCGCGGATGAATTACACGAGTTACTTGCGCAAGCACTGATTGAGCCGGGCCTGGTAAGCGATTAGTATTCCTGTCGCCCCTCACTCTTCCGGCAGCCGCTTGATCATGCGCGCCGGTCACCATGCAACCCGGAGGTATTCATGAAGTTTCCAGACCCGTTTTACCGTTGGCGCCCGCATCCCTGGCATGGCCTGGAGACAGGTTCCAACCCTCCGAAGCTGGTCAACGCGTATATCGAGATCACGCAGTTCGATTTGGTGAAATACGAAATCGACAAGACCACAGGTTATATGCGCGTCGATCGTCCGCAGCAGACGTCGTCCCACCCGCCGACCTTGTACGGCTTCATCCCGCGCACCTATTGCAGTCGGCGCGTGACGGCTCTGTGCGACAAGGCCGAGCGCGGCGACGAGGATCCACTGGATGTCTGCGTGGTCAGCGAACGGCAGATCACCCGTTCAGAGGTGATTCTGCATTCACTGGTCCTCGGTGGTATCCAGATGCTCGATGGCGGCGAAGCTGACGACAAGATCATTGCCGTGCTGGAGAACGACAACTTCTGGGGCGAAGCGCAGGATATCGCGGACTTGCCCGACAATCTCATCGATCGCCTGCGTCACTATTTCGCGACCTACAAGATGGTGCCGAACAAACCCAACAAGATATCCATCGAAGGCGTGTATGGCTGCGACCACGCCATGAAAGTGGTCGAAGCGGCGATGGCGGACTACGAGGAGGAATTCGGGCGCTAACGGCGTGTGACGTTCGTCGATATGTTGCTCACGGCGGTACTCATTCCGGCTGAAGAAGGCGGTTTTGCGGCGCTGAACCATGAGACGGGAACGACGAACGGGAAGAATCCGTCGAGGAGGCGCTCAAGAATCTCCGCGAGGCGCCGAACTTTACCTGGAGGAATTTCCCATCACCTCCAGTGTAGTCATGCCCGAATCCGCGCAATCGAAATACTCAGCTCCCGGATCACATACCCGAGATGCGATCCGGAGCTGGGATAGACGCCCTACCTTATCCCTACGAAAGCTTAAGCATCCCGGTGTTAATCAAGGCGACATAGCGCTCTGAATCTGCGCGCCGGTAAGCGTGTGGTTATAAACGCGAACGTCGTCCATCATTCCCAGGACAAAGTTTTTCTTGAGGTTATTCTTTTGAATAAGGCGCCAACGATCAAAGGCTCGTTATTTACGCAAACTGCGCCTGACACGGCAGCCGTGTTGGCTAACCTGCCATTAACATAAATTCTGAACTGCCTGCCGTTGTAAGTGCTCGCCAAGTGAGTCCAGGTGCCATCGGGTATGGCCGTCGGGCCGTCTACCTGCTTCCATCTCAATTTAGGAACGTTACACTGTCCAAAAAAACCGCCGGCCCTCGGGTTCCTGGTTTCCATGGTGATATTCAACCAATACGAGCGCGCCTTCTCCATGAGCTCCGCCGCGCGCTCCCCGGTTCCAAAGTACTTGATCCACCCCATCAGCGTGTAATTTCTTCGGAGATCCAGCGGGGGGCGGTCTCCTACATTGATAAAATCATCCACACCATTAAGGGTCACCGCGTATCCGTGCCCGGGGCGGCCGGGCTCGAGATGAATGCTGCTGCCCACAAAAGCACCGTGGAGGTTGTTGCCGCTGGTGTCGACGGCCCGGGTCGCGGAAGGGTCGTTGAAGCGATACTCAAGCACCTTCGCAGCATTTGAGATTTGAGGAAAGAGCATGCACAACGTGGTAATCATAATCGATAGAGTTGCTTTAATGTTCATGTGCCTGCTCCTGTAAGTCCTTGTCTCGGTGCGTAAAGCGCCTGTTGCGCACGAGGTACCCGGTTCGGTTCCCGTGCCTCGGATGAAAGCGCGGCAGGTGCAGACAATCATGCACTAGCGAGGTATCTAATTCTTTATATCACGCCGCCGCATCCAACACTTGTTCATGTAAACATGCATCAGGAAAATAAAACAAAGCGCGCCATAAAACCCCACGCGAATACGTGGTTTTTCGTGATAGTCAAGCCGCGAAATGCGATACTCCCTGGCGCAGGCATTGACAGTCGATCATGGACTCAATGCAAGTGCTCTGCGTATCGCTAACGTGCGTTTCTCCAGTGGCGCTTACAACATCGGCACGATCAGCAACGCCACGATGTTCATGATCTTGATGAGCGGATTGACCGCAGGGCCGGCGGTGTCCTTGTAGGGGTCGCCCACGGTATCGCCGGTCACCGCGGCTTTGTGCGCTTCCGAACCCTTGCCGCCGTGGGCGCCGTCTTCGATGTATTTCTTGGCGTTGTCCCAGGCGCCGCCGCCGGTGGTCATTGATATCGCGACGAACAGGCCGGTGACGATCGAACCCATCAACATGCCGCCCAGCGCTTTGGGCCCTAGCAGCAGCCCGACCACGACCGGCACCAGCACGGGCAGCAACGAGGGCAGGATCATTTCCTTGATCGCCGCTCTGGTGAGCAGGTCTACCGCGCGCGAATAGTCCGGCTTCGCGGTGCCTTCCATGATGCCCTTGATCTCGCGAAACTGGCGGCGCACTTCGATTACCACCGATGCCGCCGCGCGACCTACGGCTTCCATCGCCATGGCGGCGAAGAGATAAGGCACGAGCCCGCCGATGAAGAGACCAATGATTACCATGGGATCGGACAGATCGAAGCGCAGGGCCGTGCCGGCGTGGTCCAGCGCATGCGTGTAGTCTGCGAAGAGTACGAGTGCGGCCAGTCCCGCCGAGCCGATTGCATAGCCCTTGGTGACTGCTTTGGTGGTGTTGCCCACGGCGTCTAAGGGATCGGTAATCGCGCGCACCGATTCAGGCATGTCGGCCATCTCGGCGATGCCGCCGGCGTTGTCCGTGATCGGGCCGTAAGCGTCGAGCGCTACAATAATCCCAGTCATGGACAGCATCGCGGTCGCGGCGATGGCGATGCCGTACAGGCCGGCGAACGCGTACGACACGAAAATCGCGGCGCATACCGCGATGACCGGCAGCGCGGTCGATTTCATAGAGACGCCGAGGCCGGCGATGATATTGGTCGCGTGGCCGGTGGTGGAAGCCTCAGCTACGTGGCGTACCGGAGAATATTCGGTGGCGGTATAGTACTCGGTGATCACCACGAGCAGCGCCGTCAGTACCAGCCCGACGACCCCCGATGCCCAGAGGGCGGCCACGCTGAGATACTCGTTGCCACCCATGAGCCAGGCCGTGACTGGGAAAAACGCCACCAGCGATATCAATGCTGAGACAATCACGCCCTTGTACAGCGCGTTCATGATCTTGGCGCCGGGGCTGGTTTTGACGAAGTAGCAGCCGATGATCGAGCCGATGATCGAAACGCCGCCCAGCACCAGTGGATAAACGACCGCATCGAGTCCTGCGGTCGGCATCAGCAGCGCGCCCAGAAGCATCGTGGCGATGATGGTGACGGCGTAGGTTTCAAACAGATCCGCCGCCATGCCGGCGCAATCGCCCACGTTGTCGCCTACGTTGTCCGCGATAACCGCGGGATTGCGCGGATCGTCTTCGGGAATGCCTGCTTCGACTTTACCGACCAGGTCCGCGCCGACATCCGCACCTTTGGTGAAAATGCCGCCGCCCAGTCGCGCGAAGATCGAAATCAGCGAGCCGCCGAAAGCGAGACCAATCAGGGGCTGCAAAATCTGTGTGAGATTGGCCGCGTCGTCTGCCAGCCCTAAGAGAATGGCGAAGTAGCCGGCGACACCGAGCAGCCCCAGTCCCACCACAAGCATGCCGGTGATCGCGCCACCGCGAAAGGCGACGGACAGCGCTTCGTTCAAGCCGGTGCGCGCGGCTTCAGCGGTGCGCACATTGCAGCGCACCGACACGTTCATGCCGATGTAGCCCGTCGCACCCGACAGCACCGCGCCGATGGCGAATCCCCATGCGGTCGCCCATGACAGAAAAAAACCGACGATGAAAAAGAGCACCACGCCAACGATGCCGATGGTCGTATATTGCCGATTCAAATACGCCATCGCGCCTTCCTGCACCGCGGCCGCGATCTGCCGCATGCGGTCGTTGCCGTCGGAACGGCTCAGGACTTCTTTGGTGGAAACGGCGCCGTAGACGATCGCGACGACCGCGCAGATGAGCGCGAACAGAAGACCCAGTGACATGAATTCTTACCCCCTATTATTGGCTGTGCGAATAAAACTCGCGCGGATTATACAGATAAGGCTCGGGCGTTGGGGAAATCACCGGGGTGGATGCGCCAGCAGGTAAAAAAAGTTTGGTGACAGCCGAAACTACCCGGTTCCCGGGTCGCAAGATAATGCGGCTGCGGCAGGCCGGGTTGAGCGGCGCTGCGCTGAGCGTAACCCGGCACGGGGGATCGTGGGGCCGGGTACGCCGCGCCCCTTCCTTTGCGCTCGCTACGGTCGGCGTCTGCGTACGGACTAGCTTCCGGAATCCTGCGCCTGCGTTTTTAGCTTGATGTTCACTTGGGCCTCGTCGCGCAAGGACTTGATGTAGTCCTGCAACGCCCGATTGGACAATATGCCGGACAGCCGTTCCTCCACTTCCGCGTACGTCGGCGGCTCCAGCTCGCGGGTGTCCTCAAGCAGAATGACGTGCCAGCCAAACTGCGTCGGCACCGGCTGTTTGGTATAGGTGCCTTTTTCCAGCTGCTTTATCGCTTGCGCGAACGGCGGCACCATCGCCTCGGGACTGAACCAGCCCAGATCACCGCCCTGCGGCGCGGAGGAGTCTGTGGACTCCTGCTCGGAGAGAGTGGCGAAGTCCGCGCCGCCATCCAGCTGCTTGATGACGGCCTGCGCTTCTTCTTGCGTGGCGGTGAGAATGTGTCTCGCCTTGTATTCGCGATTCGAAAGCTGCGCGAGCTGCTTCTCGTATTCGGCCTTCAAGTCTTTGTCCGAGAAAGTCATATCGCTCATGCGTTCCTGCATCAACGTGTTCACCAGCAGGTTAGTGCGTTGCCACCCCAGTTCAGCCTGGATCTCGGGTCGCTTATCTATACCTTGCTGCTCGGCTTCTTGCGCGATCAGTTTCAATCTGACCAGGTCGTTGAGCGCCGTTCCCGGGTCGGCCACAACGCCGGGCTGGGCGGCCTGCAAGCCTTGCAGGTAGGCATCGAGATCGCTCTGGGTGACGTCGGCTCCGTTCACGGTTGCGACCACTTCGGCCGCTTCAGTGGGCGCCGCCGGTTCGCTGTTGTTCTGATCGCAGCCCGCGACGAGCACAGCGCCCAGCAGCAGGGTTGATGTCCATCGAGCAGTCGCTAGATTCATGATTTTTTTCCTGATGATTAAAAGGCGGTCCGGCAAATGCACTGCGCGAGGCGTGTGACGCGCCCGCGCGAGATTCCGGGCTTATGAAAACGTGGCGATAGACGTCAGGGCAGAACTTTTTTGAATGGTTTGACCGTCACGCGCTGATATGCCCCCGCGGCGACGTAAGGATCTTCATCGGCCCAGGCCTGCGCCGCTTCCAGCGAATCGAACTCCGCCACAACCAGGCTGCCGGTAAAGCCGGCCGGGCCCGGATCCGGGCTGTCGATAGCCGGATGCGGACCGGCCAGAATCAGGCGACCGCGCGCTTTTAGCGCCACCAGCCGTCCGATATGCGCCTCGCGCGCGGCTTTGCGTTTTTCCGTGCTGTTTTCGACGTCCTCACTGAGGACCGCGTATAACATCGCTAAGTATCCTGGACGTTAATTTTCGTGGGGCTCAACTTTCCCGGGTCTCACTCTCGGCGGGCTCCATGTAACGGGACAGATAAAGCGCCTGGCCGAACACGAAGGCCAGGGTCATTCCCATCAGTCCGAACAGCTTGAAGTCCACCCAGGCCCCTTCGCTGAAATTATAGGCCACATAAATATTGGCCAGGCCGGCGATGAGAAAGAACGTGACCCAGCCCAGATTCACCCGCCGCCAGATTACCGTGCGCACCGTGACCGCGTGTTCCATCATACGTTCGACCAAGGTCTTGTTGCCGACGAACTGGCTGACCAAGAACGCCGCGGCGAACAGCCAGTTGAGAATGGTAGGCTTCCATTTTATGAACAGCGGATCGTGCAGCGCCAGGGTCGCGCCGCCGAATACGGTGATTAGCGCCAGCGAGATCAGGTGCGACTTCTCGAAGCGGCGAAAACGCGCGTAATAAAAGGATACCTGCAGCAGCGACGCCATAATGGCGACCGCCGTGGCGAGATAGATCGCGTGCTGCGCCTTGCCGGGTATCAGCGCGAGCAGCGGCAGAGCGTCGAACGCGTTTACGACGCCTGACGGTATGGCACCATAAAACTTGTAGACGATAAAAAACAGCAGAACAGGAAAAAAATCGTACAGAAACTTCATTGAGAGTGGCGTTGACCCGTGCTGACTTGGGCTTATGGTAGCGCATGCATGGCGCGCTGAACACGCTTTGGCCATGCGCGGCCGCCATTGGTTCACCACGCAAGGCAGGGTAGAATCGACGCCAAGTTCCCATGGCCCGAAAAGAGGCGCTGCCGTGAGCCAGTTTTTCGCGATACATCCTGATAATCCTCAAGCTCGGCTGGTGCAAATGTCCGTTGAGATACTCAATGATGGCGGACTGATCGTGTACCCCACGGACTCGTGCTACGCGCTTGGCTGCCTGATCGGCAACAAGTCCGCCATGGAGCGCATGCGCCGCATCAGAGACGTGGACGAAAAGCATCATTTCACCCTGGTGTGCCGCGATCTGTCCGAGATCGCGACCTACGCCAAGGTGGACAACACCGCGTACCGACTGCTCAAGGCGCGCACGCCGGGGCCTTATACATTCTTGCTCAAGGCCACCCACGAGGTGCCGCGCCGGCTGCAAACCACCAAGCGCAACACCATCGGCATCCGCGTGCCGGATCATACCGTGACGCATGCGCTGCTGATGCAGCTCGACCAGCCGCTGATGAGCAGCACCCTGCTGATGCCGGGCTCCGACCTGCCGATGACTGAACCCGAGGAGATGCGCGAGCAGCTGGAGCATCAGGTGGATCTCATAATCGACGGCGGTTACTGTGGGATTGAACCGACCACCGTTATCGACCTGATCGACGGCACGCCGACGATCATCCGCCAGGGCCGGGGCGCGGTCGATGACCTGGCGGGCTATTGATTTGATGATCTATACCCGTCAACGCTACGTGATGCGCGCGTACCCGAACCGCTTTAAATAATAATCAAATCAGGGCCTTCCTTGAGTTCCTTGTTGAATCAAAACCGGCGCGTGCTGTCCGGCATGCGACCCACGGGGCGTCTGCACCTGGGTCATTATCACGGTGTGCTTAAAAACTGGATAGCGCTACAGCGCACGCACGATTGCTTTTTCTTCGTCGCCGACTGGCACGCGCTGACCACGCACTACGAAGACCCGCGGGTGATCGGCAGCAGCGTTTGGGAGATGGTCATCGACTGGCTGGCGGCCGGGCTGGACCCGCGGGCCGCGACCGTGTTCATTCAGTCGCACGTGTCCGAACATGCCGAGCTGCATGTGCTGCTGTCGATGCTGACCCCGCTTTCATGGCTGGAGCGCGTGCCCAGCTTCAAGGATCAGCAGGCGCAGCTCAGGGAACGGGCCCTCGCGACCTATGGATTTCTGGGTTACCCGCTGCTGCAAAGCGCCGATATTCTTGTCTACAGGGCCGGGCACGTGCCGGTGGGCGAGGATCAGGTGCCGCACGTGGAGTTCACCCGCGAGATCGCGCGGCGCTTCAATTTTTTGTACGGGCGCGAGCCCGATTTCGCCGCGAAGGCCGAAGCCGCGGCCCACAAGCTCGGCAAGAAATCAGCCAGGCAATTTCATGCCTTTTGCCGGGCGCATCAGGAGCAGGGCGAGCCGCAGGCGCTCGAGCGTGCGCGCGCGCTGCTGGAGGAGAGCGTCAATCTATCGGCCGCGGATCGCGAACGCCTGCTGGGGTTCATTGAAGGTACCGGCAAGATAATACTGCCCGAACCGCAGCCGCTATTGACCAAAGACTCGAAGATGCCAGGCCTGGATGGCCGCAAGATGTCCAAATCCTACGGCAACACCATCGAGCTGCGCGAACCGCCGGAAGACGTTGAACGGAAGCTGCGCACCATGCCTACCGATCCGGCACGCGTGCGTCGTACCGATCCCGGCGAACCGGAGAAGTGCCCGGTGTGGCCGCTGCATCAACAATATTCCAGCGACGAGATACAGGCGTGGGTGCAGCACGGCTGCCGCACCGCCGGCATTGGCTGCCTGGATTGCAAGCAGCCGGTGATCGACGCGATCAAGGCGGAGCTCGCGCCGATCCAGGAACGCGCAAGGGAATACGAGCGCGATGTGGATTCGGTGCGTGAGATCGTGGCCCATGGCTGCGAGACCGCGCGCGGCATCGCGGCTAAGACGCTAACGGAGGTGCGGCGGGTGATGGGGTTGGGATATCAATAAATTCGGTATCTATGAAAGCTATACTGGGTCGGTTCAATCGCTGGCGCATAAAAAGGGTTCGGCGCTCGGCGAGACAGCCCTGAATGTCGCATGGGGACCTTGTTGCATTTGCGGTTTAGAAATTATGGAAACTTATATTGATCCATGCTCGCTCACTGTCGAAACGTCGCAGCAAAAATGGCAGGTTTGGTATTGTCACGCTGAGTGTTTTAAGACTTGTCTCAACAACAATGCCCCTATTGATATTTCCCCGGCGCATTCCTGAGAAAAAGAGAGCATGCATCTCAAGCTTGTGAAGTCTCCGGGTCCGTCGCCACTAGCGGTGGTGCGCGGCGAGCCGCTCACCGAATTGCCGGTCGATCTATATATTCCTCCGGATGCGCTGCGGGTTTTCCTCGAAGCCTTCGAAGGGCCGCTGGATCTGCTGATCTATCTGATCAAGCGCCATAATCTCGACATTCTCGACATCCCCATCTTCGACATTACCCGCCAGTACATGGAATACGTCGAGATAATGAAGGACTTGCAACTGGATCTCGCGGCCGAATATTTGCTCATGGCGGCTATGCTGGCCGAAATCAAGTCGCGCATGCTGCTGCCGCGGCCGGTGGAGATCGACGATGAGGCCGATCCGCGCGCCGAACTGGTGCGCCGCCTGCAGGAATACGAGCGCTTTCGCCAGGCGGCCGAGGATATCGACGCATTGCCCCGGCTGGAGCGCGATATCTTTAACGTCGCGGCGCTGCCGCCCGAGGTCAGCGCGCCGCGGCCGCTGCCCGAAGTCAGCCTCAAGGACATGCTGGCCGCCTTCAAAGGAGTCCTGCAGCGTGCGGAGATGTTCTCCCATCACCACATCCGGCGCGAATCGCTGTCGGTGCGCGAACGCATGTCCAGCGTGCTGAGCCGGCTGAAGGACGAGCAATTCACGGCTTTTACCGCCTGTTTCACGCCGCAGGAAGGCCGCGCCGGCGTCAACGTGACCTTGCTGGCGGTGCTGGAGCTGATCCGCGAGCGCTTGATCGATCTCGTTCAAGCCGAACCGTTCGCGCCGATTTATCTGCGACCCGCCGCGTGCGACTCCGGATCGGCAGCAACGGGCGTCGAGTAATGGAACTGCGTAAACTCAAAAGTATAATCGAGGCCGCGCTGCTGGCGGCCGATCGCCCGCTAAGCGTCGAGCAGCTCGCGCAACTGGTGGCCGACGACCAGGGTCAATACAGTCGCGACGCGATTCGCGAGGCGCTGGGCATGCTGGAGGCGGATTGCGACGAGCGCGGCGTGGAACTCAAAAGAGTGGCCAGCGGTTACCGCTATCAGGTGCGTCAGGCAATGAGTTCCTGGATTTCGCGATTATGGGAAGAAAAGCCGCCGCGCTACTCGCGCGCGCTGCTGGAGACGCTCGCGCTGATCGCGTATCGCCAGCCCATCACGCGCGGCGATATCGAGGCCATACGCGGGGTGGCCGTCAGCACCGGCATCGTGAACACCTTGCAGGAGCGGGAGTGGATAAGAGTGGTGGGGCATCGCGACGTGCCCGGCCGGCCGGCGATGTACGGCACTACCCACCAGTTTCTGGATTATTTCAATCTCGGTTCGCTGGACGCACTGCCGGCGCTCGCTGAACTGGTGGGTCTGGACAAGGCGCAGCCGCAGCTTGATCTGGTTGACTCGGATATTCCGCCCGAGGCTGGATCGCAGGCGGAGTCATGCAAGCCCGCGCAGCGCACACAAATCGGTCAAGGGGAGTAAGCGCCACAACGCTGGAACGAAGGCGTGTTATCTCCCGGGAGGGTGCTCTTTTTCCGACTTCGGTTTGTTGGTTTTCCTGCCGCTGAAGGATTCGCGCGCATCCATGTACTTCTGTTTGAACGTGTGCAGCAGCGAACGCGCCCAGGCGAATTCGATCGACAGAATGCCTAAGCCCACTGCGATTCCGAGCAGCCCGGGGCCGGGCGTGACCAGCATGATGATACCCGCCAGCAGCACCACACCGCCTACGAGCAGCACCGCAATACGCCTCACCTGGCGCAGCCCGGTGACGAACAGTCCGTCGCCCGGTGCTGCCTGTGCCTGGTGCGCCGCCGCCTGTGGCTTGAGCGCCGGCTGCGCTACGGCGGCGCGTGGGTGGTCTGTATCCTGTGGTTTGTACATTGGGCTTCCCATTGAGTAATCCGTAATCACTGTGTCCCGAAATTTCCGATCCTGGATGTTCCAGACCGGGTGGTTGATGCTCGGCTATTAAAACAGGTTCTACCTGGGCGATACAGCGCGTATCGATATCCGTGCCACCGCTGTCCGCTCCCGATCCGGTATTGTTAACAAATTCACCGGTATTGTTAACAGATTCAAATGAAAGAACGCTTACAAAAACTGCTGGCGCGCGAGGGCCTGGGTTCACGCCGCGAAATCGAGGGCTGGATCACGGCAGGACAGGTCAAAGTCAACGGCCACGTCGCGCAGCTAGGTGATCGGGCGGGAGACGGTGACCGGGTGCGCGTGCGTGGCAAACCCGTGCGCCTGTCCAGGCACGTGCGCCCGCGGGTGATCGCATATCACAAGCCGCAGGGCGAGTTGACCACGCGCAAAGATCCGGCAGGGCGCCCGACGGTATTCGCGCGGCTGCCGTACCTGCACGCGGGTCGCTGGATCGCGGTGGGCCGTCTGGACGCGAGCACCTCGGGTCTGCTGTTGTTCACCACCGATGGCGCGTTGGCGAACCGGCTCATGCACCCGTCGTGCGGCGTCGAGCGCGAATATGCCGCGCGCGTGCGCGGCGAGATCAGCACGAAGGTGCTCGGGCGACTGCAGCAGGGGGTGATACTGGACGATGGTCCCGCGCGCTTCGAGACCGTTTTGGAGGCCGGCGGCGGTGGCGCCAACCGCTGGTACCACGTGATGCTGCGCGAAGGACGCAACCGCGAAGTCAGGCGGCTGTGGGACAGTCAGAACGTGACGGTCAGCCGGCTCATTCGCATTCGCTATGGTTCGCTGACCCTGGGCCGGTGGTTGCGGCCCGGACGCTGGCGCGAACTGGCGGCGGACGAGCTGCGGACGTTGTACGGGCAGGCCGGTCTGGACGCGCACGAATCCGCGCCCGTCCCGCGGGCCGCGAGGGATCCGACTCCGGCGCACAGCAGGCGCCGGCCGCAGTGACCCGAAGAGTCACGCGCCGATCGATCGCGGCAGTGACCGTTATCGCGCCCACCTGAAGTTCTGTCCGGTAATGTCCTTGCTGTCCGGGCCCATGAAATACAGGTAAGGCGCGATTACGTCCTCTGGCATGGGCAGCTTGGTCGCGTCTTCGCCTGGGTAGTTCTGCGCACGCAGGTGGGTCTGTACGGGCCCCGGGTCGATCCCATTGACCCGCACCGGGCGATCGGTGTCCAGTTCGTCCGCCAGGATATTCAAAAGCGCCTCCTGACCGTGCTTCGCGACGGCGTAAGCGCCCCAGTTCGCGCGCGTGCAGTGATCGGTCGAAAATACGATCGCGGAATCCGCGCCCTGTTCCAGAAGCGGTATGCACACCTGGCAGATGAGAAACGGCGCGTTGAGATTGACATTGATGATCTGGGCCCACAGTCCGATGTCGTAGTGCTGAATGGGGGTCAGGCCGCCGACCTGCGCGGCGTTGTTGAGGAGGCCGTCGAGCCGGCCGAATTCGTTCTTGATGTTGTCGCCCAGATCGTCGTAGTCCTTGGCCGTCGCCGTCTCCAGGTTCAGCGGGAAAATCGCCGGCTGCGGGTAGCCGGCGGATTCGATTTCGTCATAGACCTGTTCCAGCT